>DATESP010000033.1:0-28709 GCA_035270645.1 Mobilitalea sp.
TACTTACCATTAAGATAAGAGATGAATCTGAGGCCTATAATGACAGACCTATAGGCATGATGAGTCTTGGAGTAAAACTAGGTGAGGTTTATACTAGTTATGGACAGGGATCCTTAAGACAGACTGAAAATACCTATGATCTTGCATTGGAGGGTAGAGGATTCTTTACGTTATCGGTTACGGACAAAGCAGGTAATGAAGACACAAAATACACACGAAATGGTTCTTTTACCATGACAAAGGATGGTCATATCGTGGACGCAGATGGGAATCACCTGATGGGTGAAGGTGGAGAGATAGCAATTCCAACCGACGCAGCAAAAATCGTAGTTGATGGAACCGGAGCAATCTATGCTGATGGGAACTATATTGATTCTATTTTGATTGCAGATTTTGAAGACTATGACTATCTTGTGAAATCAGGTAATACTATGTATGAAACTGTGGATGGGGCTACAGATACTCCTGCTGGCGCTTCAGTCAGACAGGGCTTTACGGAGCAATCCAATGTGAACGTGGTAGCAGAGATGGTCGAAATGATTACTGTAACCAGAGCCTATGAGGCTAATCAGAAGGTAATCAAATCCATAGACCAGACTTTGGATCTCGCTGCTAATAGTGTTGGAAGGGTATAATGCTAAGTATGACAGATGTAATCCTTAAGATTGGAGGAATATGATATGATGAGATCCTTATGGACAGCTGCATCAGGTATGACTACGCAACAGACTAATGTTGATACGATTTCAAATAACCTTGCAAATATCAATACGACAGGCTATAAGAAGGAGAGTGCAGGATTTAAATCCTTACTATACCAGACAATTCAGAATAACGCTTATGATAATAATGGAGATCTGAAACCATCAGGTATTCAGGTTGGTTTGGGCGTACGTAATTCAGAGATTACTTCTCAGTTTACACAGGGTACGCTACTTGAGACAGGAAATGATTATGACTTTGCGATTAATGGAAAAGGGTTCTTTATGGTACAGACACCGGATGGTGACAATGCCTACACTAGAAATGGCTCCTTTGGATTAGCATATGGTCCTAATGGGATGACTATGGCAGATTCGGAGGGTAATCCTCTTTTGGATACCACGGGTAAACCCATTGTTATAGATGCCAAATACGATCCATCAGAGATTACTATCGATGAGATGGGCAACCTATGCTATCCAGATGCAACGAATAATGTAGTCCCTATTGGCATTACTCTCGGTATTGCTCAATTCAATAACCCCAGTGGCTTAGAGAAGCTTGCAGGAAGTTTACTTAGAGAAACCGATGCTTCTGGTGCATTCAGACTTGAAGCTAATGATGCCGCACTTACAAGGAGCAAGCTTCATCAAGGCTATCTGGAAGGATCCAATGTTAAGGCAGTGGATGAGATGGTTAATCTAATTGTGGCACAACGAGCATATGAGATGAATTCAAAGATTATTACAGCCTCTGATGAGATGATGCAGCAGGCGAATAACTTAAGATAGAAGGATAAATCTTTCACGCACATAGTTTTTACCTACATAGCCAAAGTGTGAAGAAATCACTTGGCGCACAAACATGAATGCGCAGAAAGCATGCGTAGGAATGGAGAAAAGATGAGTATATCAATTGGATCAGACTCGTTTAATTCTATTACGGCTAATATGGCAAGTGATAAAGTTAAAACGGACAATTTGAAGAAAAAACTTACGGATAATGCTGCTACCGATGAGGAGCTCATGGAGGTATGCAAAAGCTTTGAAACATATATGATTGAACAGGTAATGAAGGAAATGAAGAAGTCAGTTTCAAGTGAAGAAGAGGATAATGATTATCTGAAGCAGTTCGGAGATATCCTTTATGAGGAATATGCTAAGAATGCTACAGAGAATGAGAGTCTGGGCATTGCACAGATGCTCTATGAATCAATGAAGCGGAATGCATAATATTGAATCTTTCAATGCCATCTTATACACTAACCCCTTGCTGGGATTGTATTAGATGGTATTTTTATGGGGGTGATGAAATGGCCGAGGAAATTGAAGGATATGTAGACAGAATAGTATTTCGTAATGAAGATAATGGATATACTGTACTAAGCATAAAGTTTGAGGAGTCCGAGATTACCTGTGTCGGTACTTTTACCATGATTAGTGAGGGTGAATTCATTCGTGCAAATGGATACTATACTGAGCACCCTGTTTACGGGCAACAGTTCTTTATGGAAAACTATGAAATGATGGAACCCGAAGATTTATATTCTATAGAGCGCTACCTAGGCTCTGGAGCTATAAAGGGAATCGGGGCAGCACTTGCGGCTAGAATTGTTAAGAAATTCGGTGAAGGTACCTTTCGGATTATTGTAGAAAGTCCGAAGAGACTGGCTGAAATCAAAGGCATAAGTGAACGTATGGCGGCAGAAATTTACCAGCAATTTGAAGAAAAGCGAGATATGCGTAGCGCCATGATGTTCCTGCAAAAGTATAGCATCAGTGGGAATCTGGCTGTCAGAATATATCAAGAATATGGACAGAGAATGTATGACATAATAAAAGAGAACCCTTACAGGCTTGCTGAAGACATTACAGGTGTAGGTTTTAAGACAGCGGATGAGATAGCTAACCGAGTTGGAATAGGAAATGATTCGGATTACAGGATTAAAGCAGGGCTACTTTATTCTCTTCTACAAGCTAGTAGTGACGGACATGTGTATCTGCCGGAGAAAGAACTTTTAAAAAAGGCTAAGATGCTTTTGCTTACAGATGAGGATATGATGCAAAGGCAAGTAATGGCTCTTAATATTGAGAAAAAACTTATTGTTAGAGAGACACAAGAGGGGAATTTAATCTACTCATCTGCTTTCTACTATATGGAGCTGAATGTGGCGAGAATGCTGCAGGATTTAAATATCCGACATAAGATAGATGAGGGTCAGGTCCGTAGCAAGCTGACCAGGATTGAGGAGCAATTTAAAATTGAATTGGATGAACAACAGAGGACTGCGGTTAAGGAAGCATTAGGTAATGGCCTTTTAGTTATCACCGGTGGTCCAGGAACAGGAAAAACTACGACGATCAATACTATCATTAAGATTTTCGAATCTGAAGGTCTGGACATATTACTTGCAGCACCCACAGGCAGGGCTGCTAAGAGGATGACAGAAACCACTGGCTATGAAGCCAAGACGATACACAGACTTCTCGAGCTATCCAGAATGTCCGAAGGTCAGGAGAATAAGTATATCTTTGAACGCAATGAAAACAATCCTTTAGAAACCGATGTATTGATTATAGATGAGATGTCCATGGTAGATATTGGCCTTATGAATGCTCTTTTGAAAGCAATACTGGTTGGTACTAGGCTTATATTAGTGGGAGATGTAAATCAACTTCCAAGCGTAGGTCCCGGGAATGTTCTTAAGGATATTATTGAGTCCCATAGTTTTAATGTGGTAAAACTGACAAAGATTTTTCGGCAGGCAGCAGGAAGTGATATTATTGTAAATGCCCATAAAATAAATGCGGGAGAGCAGATCAAACTTGATAATAAAAGTAATGATTTTTTCTTTCTGAGAAGAGAGGATTATAACGTTATTACAGCAGTAATGATTAATTTAATTCGCAATAAGCTTCCGAAGTATGTGAAGGCCGCTCCCTACGATATACAGGTCCTCACCCCGATGAGAAAGGGTGAGCTTGGAGTTGAGCGTCTCAATGTTGTACTTCAGCAGGCACTTAATCCACCAACCCCAGATAAGAAGGAGAAGGAATATCACCAGGGTATATACCGAGAAGGTGATAAGGTTATGCAAATAAAGAATAATTACCAGCTTAACTGGGAGATTAAAAGTAAGTATGGTATTACTACCCAGTCAGGTACAGGAATATTTAACGGTGACGCTGGTGTAATTAAGGAGATCAATCTATTCTCGGAGCATCTAGTGGTAGAATTTGATGATAGCCGTCTTGTAGATTACAGCTTCAACCAATTAGAGGAACTTGATCTTGCCTATGCAGTAACAATCCATAAATCCCAGGGAAGTGAATATCCAGCAGTGATTCTACCTATTTTAGACGGGCCAAGACTCTTGTTCAACCGAAATCTTTTATATACTGCTGTTACCAGGGCTAAGAATTGTGTTACTATAGTCGGAAGCGATACCATGCTTCAATTTATGATAGATAATAAAAATGAAAAAAATCGATATTCAGGGCTGTGTGAGCGTATCATTGAGATGCGCTGAGTAGGATTGGTTAATGTTCACTCGTTAGTCAGCGCGAGGTGTTTTACGCAAGTAAAACCCGAGAACTTCATGCGCCAAAGTGCTCTTTTTGCACTTTGTGTGCATAATTGTTGCTGAGAACGAGGTACGAGTGAACAGTAACTAGGATTGAGTTGCGGTTGAGTACGGATAAATTTATATAGTGCATTTAATTGGAAATTGAGTTATAATATTATTAAGAAAGTAATACGGTACAGAAGGAGCTTCGCTTGCGAAAATCTCCTGTTACAAAAGATTTTCAGTTGGATGGAACAGCTGATGATATTGCCTCCGGAGGAGGCCTACTTTTTAAGTGAAATGGAGGAGCTTACTTTGTCGGATACATCTTTGGTTATTATGGCTGCCGGAATGGGCAGTAGATATGGCGGAATCAAGCAGTTGGAGCCTGTTGGACCGAGCGGTGAGATAATAATGGATTATTCCATTTACGATGCAATTCAGGCTGGTTTTAATAAGATTGTATTTATAATTCGAAGGGATTTAGAAAAGGATTTTAAGGACATTATAGGCAAGAGGATTGAGAAGCAGGTAAAGGTGGAGTATGTATTTCAGGATCTAGAGGCATTGCCTGCAGGCTTTATGAAACCGGAGGGAAGAACCAAACCCTGGGGAACTGGTCAAGCAGTATTGTGCTGTAAAGATGTTGTGAACGGAGCTTTTGCTGTAATTAATGCGGATGATTATTATGGAAAAGAAGGTTTTAATAAAATATATCAGTTCTTGAATTCAGGAAAAGAGGAGAAGAACCAGTATTGTATGGCAGGCTTTATCTTAGGTAATACTTTAAGTGATAATGGAGCAGTTACCCGTGGAGTATGTAAAGCTGACAAGGCTGGATTACTAATCAATATAGATGAGACATCGGGAATTATAGCCGAGGGAGATCATGCATCTGCAAAAAACGGGGTAGGAGAAGCTGTAAGAATTGATCTTGATTCTGTGGTATCCATGAATATGTGGGGATTTAGGCCTGAGCTTTTTGATGAACTCCAAGAGGGCTTCGCTACATTTCTGTCTGGTGTTTCGGAGGGAGATTTAAAGAAGGAATACCTTCTTCCGGAGGTAGTAGGGAATTTGATTCGAGGCCAGAAGTGTGATGTGCATGTCTTAAAGACCTCCGATCGTTGGTTTGGTGTAACCTACAAAGAGGATAAAGATACAGTGGTGCATTCTATAAGATTACTAGTAGATCAGGGTGTATATCCTGCTAAGCTTTTTTCTTAAGATAAGCTGGAAGGAGTAATAAGTGTGGCATACTCTTCTTGATATCCTGTACCCAGTACGATGCCCGATATGTCAGGAGATAGTTCTACCAAAGGGAAATAGAATCTGTATACCCTGCAGGGCAAAGCTAAAGGTAATAGGCGAACCTAGATGTAAGAAATGTGGGAAGCCAATAGAGTTAGAGGAGAAAGAATTTTGCGATGATTGTGAGCGTAATAATTATCATTTCCTGAAGGGTTACTCTGTATGGATTTATGATAGTGTTATGAAGAAATCCATCTCGGATTATAAGTATAATAATAAGAAAGAGAACGCTAAATTCTATATTCAGGAGTTAATAAGCCTTTATAGAGAAACTATACTTAAGCTGGCACCGGACATCTTAGTTCCGGTACCAATACATAAATCAAAATATAGAGTTAGGGGTTATAATCAGGCGGATATCCTTGCCTGTGGAATTTCGAAGGAGCTGGGAATACCGGTATTGTCCCATCTTTTAACAAGAAACAGAAAGACACTTCCCCAAAAACAACTAAACAATAAAGAGAGATTAAGTAACTTAAAAGAAGCCTTTGGATATAATCTAGTAGAAGAGCGACATTTTAAAGGCAAGATTAAGCGTGTACTATTGGTTGATGATATATATACAACAGGAAGTACCATCGAAGCGTGTGCGAGGGTTCTAAGTAAACAAGGTATAGAGTATATATATTTTATTACTTTATGCATTGGAAGAGGATATGAATAAGGGAGGACAAGCCTGCCTAATACATGGTGACTATTTAACAGCTTGGAGGTATGATATGGAAGTTAAAAATTGTAAAGGATGCGGAAGATTATTTAATTATTTATCAGGCCCACTACTATGTCCAACATGTGCTAAAACACTTGATGGAAAGTTTGAGGCAGTAAAAGAGTATGTCTATGATCACCCCAGAGTTGATATGCAGGAAGTATCAGAGGTTATGGAAGTCTCAATATCTCAGATCAAGCAATGGATTAGAGAAGAAAGATTATCCTTTGCAGAGGATTCTATGATCGGAATTGATTGTGAGGGTTGTGGAGTAACTATCAAAACCGGGCGTTACTGTAAGTCATGTAAGGATAAACTGGCCAGGGGACTATCTGATTTATACCCAACGAGTAAACCTCAGCAACAAAAAAAGGATCCCCGAGAGAATCCTAAGATGCGTTTTTTGGATCAGAAATGATCAGAATAATATGTTGATTACATTCATGGCATGTGAATTTATTCAATACATAGGTAGGAGTTATTTCAAGGACCGGATTCCTTCATCGGTGATTGAGATGACTCCTTCTTTATATAATCTTCCAATAGCTCTTTTATAAGCATTCTTGCTGATATGAAATTCAGTTTTGATTATTTCTGCATCCGTCTTATCGTGGTAGGGAAGAAAACCATCTGCGGCTTTTAATTTATCCATAATTATTGCTGTATCTGAATCCATCTGTACGTGAGATTTATCTCTAAGGCTTAGACTAAGCTTGCCGTCCTCACGGACATTTGTTACCCGTGCTTTTATGGTCTCTCCAATTCTGAGCGGTTGGAAAAGTTCGCTCTTAGGTACTAGTGCTGAGAATTTGTTATCAACTGCTACAAACACTCCGAAAGCTTCAATAGCTTCATACACTATTCCGGTTATCATATCATCTTTATTATAAGGAGAATCCGTAGATAATAAATCATAAACCTTCATCGTTGCACAGAGACGACTGCTCTTGTCTGCATAAAGTGTCACCAGGACCTGGTCGCTCTCTTCAAGCGTTGTGGTCTGCTCCTTAAAAGGAAGTAGAAGGTCCTTCATAAGTCCCCAATCAAGGAAAGCTCCAATGTTACTGACTTCTTTAACACGGAGAACAGCCAGACCACCGATTTCAAGTGGAACCTTGGATGTGGTAGCAATCTCCCTGTCTTCTGAATCCTTATATAAAAACACCTCTATACGGTCACCGGTTTTGGTCCCTTCCGGTGCCTCTCTCTGCGGGAGCAATAGTGTATGGAGGCCATTTGTGCCGGGTTCTCCTAGATAAAAACCGAAGTCTGTCTTTTTAACAACCTCTAATATCTGATATTTTCCTAATTCAATCATGGTTGAAATCCTTTCTGGAGTAAATCATTTTATTTTTCTAAAAATTTTATTATTGCATATGGCTTACCGGATTTATTGGAAAGAACTATGCAACAGCCATTATCCTTAAGCGATACCGCCGGGTACAGGATGTCACCAAGTACTGCCTGGCTTCTGTACTCCACCTGCATAGAGGATACATTGAAATCTTCAGGGAGGAATTCTTCAGCCATTTTTATGTATTGCCCATTATTAACATGATTATACGAGTCTATATTCGATTTCACAACTGGGAAAGAGGGGCGTGTAATTAACTCTTTAGGGATAGTGACTTTGCGATCCTGACATTCCATAGGGTATGGAGGTTCTAGGGTATAACCGGCATGATCCTTCTGAACTCGTTGAGGTGTTCCGGTTAGTGTATCCATGTAAACCCAGATTGAGTTTGCTACCGCAAGAACTTCCCCCTGTCTGTTTTTCAAGATAAAATTACGGTATCCATAAAAACCTTTAAAGTCATAAGGCCATGTTCCCACGGTAATGTATTCTCCAAGAGGGGTGGGCTGAATAATCTGAAGTTGCCAACAGGTTAGAAGCCAGACTCGGTTCTTCTCCTGAAGATAGGATAGACCAAGATTTAAATCCTCCGATTGGAGGGTACTACAATCCTGGAAATAGTTAATGATTGAGGATGGATCCATAGTTCCTCGTCTGTGATTCATTTCGCTATAGCGAACTCTACTGTTAAAAATATACATAATGTATTCTGGCCTCTCTATGTTGTAAATGTAGATTGATATTTGGCACTGCGACTACAATCTTCATTATATTATAACATTTAATATAAGTTTTACATAGCATTTATTTCTAAGTCTACTACTGTGTATGACTGCCACACAGGCTTAGGTCTGTAACCGTTGAAAAATACTGGTATTAATAATATATATTTGATATAATAGTTTTGTTTGAAGGGAGGAGTACATTTGGACTCTACGGAGTATTATAATAATAATGCAGCAGAATTTTTTGATAGGACGATAGATTTGAATATGCAGGAATTACTGGACCGATTTCTGGAGTATGTTCCAGAAGGAGGAAGCATACTGGATTTAGGGTGTGGGTCAGGCAGAGATAGTGCATACTTTATGTCCATGGGTTATGATGTAACGGCCATGGATGGGTCGGAGGAGATGTGCAGTCTGGCAAGTATCCATATCGGCGAGGATGTCTTGCATATGACTTTTGCAGAGATGGATTTTAATAATGTATTTGACGCAGTTTGGGCAAATGCTTCTCTACTCCATGTACCTAGAAACGAGATAGGTGAGATTCTTTCTAAAATAACTCGAAGCCTTAAGAATGAAGGCATACTTTATATGAGCTTCCGCTATGGAGATTCCGAAGGTATAGAAGGAGAACGTTATTATACTGATTACCGCACACGGGATCTGAAGGAACTGATTGCTGAATCATTAGAGTTAGAACTTATAGATATAAAGAAATGTGCAGATGTAAGACCCAATAGGGATAACTTGTGGATCTATGCCATAGTGAAAAAGCGGATTCATTTTAACAACGAGTAAAAAATCTCCCACTTCTAAGACATAAACTTAGGCAGCAGGAGTTATTCATATTGATACAAATAATTCTGATATTATTGGGTATATTATGCATGGTAATCAATATTACCACCAAGGCTAGGTTGGACAGACATTTCCATCATTTTAATCATATTCTGTCCAGCTATTTCAATAGTATCCAGATTTTTAACCATAAGAGCCAGGCTCACATCTGTAATGTTAACCGGTCTGTTAGTTGTGGCGGGAAGGAATCCAATCTCCATAGGGCTACCTTTCTATCCTGTATAAGCAGTTAATAAACAGTTACGAAATATTAATATGATATAAGATAATGTAATTATAGCATAATTAGTATGACAATTACAAGTAAGAACCCCCCAGTTTTATAAGCTGTAGGAGTATATGTTACTGTTCACTCGTTAGTCAGCGCGAGGTGTTTTACTCAAGTAAAACCCGAGAACTTCATGCGCCAAAGTGCTCTTTTTGCACTTTGTGTGCATAATTGTTGCTGTGAACGAGGTATAGTGAACAGTAACTAATAATGCATCAGCGCACTACTTTGGTAAAATTAAATCTATACAAATGTATAATTATATATTACAATTAATATTATTACAGTGCGCTATATTACTATATTATGGATATCATATGTTAATGTCGCAGTACTGGTAAAGATTATTGGAGGGAAAAAGTTTATGAATGCAGAAAAGATACAATTTTTAATTGCTATGTCCATTTATATAGCTGTAGTTATTGGAATTGGAGTTCATTATGCCAAACGTGCAAGCGAAAGCAGCGGTAATTATCTAATTGGGGGAAGGTCTTTGGGACCTTGGGTTACTGCAATGTCTGCCGAAGCTTCGGATATGAGCGGCTGGCTATTAATGGGTTTGCCGGGAGTGGCATATTGGTTCGGTCTTAGTGATGCAATCTGGACTGCAATCGGTCTGTTTATCGGTACATATCTAAATTGGCTTATTGTTGCAAAGAGACTTCGTAAATACTCCCATGTGGCAGGAGATGCCATAACTATTCCTGATTTTATAAGTAACCGTTTCAGGGAAAAGAAAAAAATTATTTTAACCATCGCAGCATTATTTATCTTAGTATTCTTCTGTGCATATGCAGCAAGCTGTTTTATCGCAGTAGGTAAACTCTTCAGTACGATATTCGGAGCGGAATACGTCTATATGATGATTATAGGTGCTCTATTCGTAATTGCTTATACATTTATCGGTGGATTCTTGGCCGAAAGCGCCTCAGACTTTATGCAGGGTATTGTTATGATAATTGCATTGACTGCAGTTTTGATTGTCGGGACGATTAAGGCTGGTGGAATCTCAGAAATTATTGAGAATGCAAAAGCTATTCCGGGATTCTTGGATTTCTTTGGAATAGCCAACCCTACTCTTGTGGATGGGGTTCAACAGGTGAGTGCGGCTGGAAAGCCTTTATTTGGTGAAGCCGGAAAATATGGTTTTCTGGTAATCATATCTACAATGTCCTGGGGATTGGGCTACTTTGGTATGCCGCATGTGTTGCTTAAATTTATGGCTATTAAGAATCCGAATGACCTTAAGCTATCTAGAAGGATTGCAACGGTATGGTGTGCCATATCTCTCACAGCAGCTGTATCTGTAGGCATCATAGGCAGGGTATTATATCCGACCGAGTTACTGACAGCGAGCACAAGAGAGCAGGTATTTATTATGCTCTCTGAAAGCTTCTTCTTACCTATCATAGCCGGAGTTATTATGGCAGGGATCCTTGCTGCTACAATCAGTTCATCAGATTCCTATCTGTTAATTGCTGCTTCAGCATTTTCCAAAAACATCTACCATGGTATACTGAAGAAGGAAGCTACGGACAAACAGGTACTGTACATAACCAGAGCTACGTTAGTCGTCATAGCAATCATAGCAATGATTATTGCTTTCGATAAGGACAGCGTTATTTTTGAGGTCGTATCCTTTGCATGGGCGGGGTTTGGTGCAACCTTTGGACCGGTTATGTTATTCTTATTATTCTGGAAACGAATGACTAGATCCGGAGCAATCGCTGGTATGCTGACAGGTGGCGTAATGGTATTCTTCTGGAATAAAGTTATTAGACCTCTTGGTGGGAATTTTGATATCTATGAGTTGCTTCCAGCCTTTGTAGCCTCATGTATAGCAATAGTCTTAGTATCTTTATTATCAAAGAAACCTTCTCAAGAGATACAGGATGAGTTCGATCAGGTAAAAAGTCTAGAGGTATAGTAATCGATGGGGAACTATTCAAAACTTCGAGAAGCACTGCAAAGGTACTGAACAGCTGCTCAATTAGAATATATTCATAAAAATATTAAATGTAGGAGATATTATACCTACCCAAAAGGTCCGGATATGACTGGCAGCAGGATATATTTTTTTGATACCTGTTGCAGCTATCCGGCTTTTTATGTAGTACTGCCTCTTGGTTTGATGGAGTAGTGTGAATTATTGAAAAGCATAATTCACACTTCCAAGTTTGAGCCTGCGTAATCCTCGGCTCAAACTTAAACTAAGGGCAGGCATGCTCAGTTAGTGTTGGAATTACCGTATAGACTTTTTAAAAGCCATATGATACGATATACAGGCACACAAAAATGATATGCGGCACTACGAAAATCATATATGGATAATATAGAAAAGATATGCAGCATTACAAAAATGAAATATAGCATTATGAAAATCATATATGGATAATATAGAAAAGATATTCGGCACTACAGTTTTGACATATGGAAAGGTTCAGGTTCCCCATGAATTTAGTATCGATAGAAAACATGAGCAAAAGTTATACGGAACGGATGCTCTTTGAAAATGTAAGCCTTGGCATTGATGAAGGAGATAAAATCGGAATAATTGGCATTAACGGCACTGGAAAGTCGACGCTTCTTAAGATTATTGCCGGATTAGAGGAGTCAGACACCGGCAATGTTATACGGGGAAGGAAGGTTAGAACTGCATATCTTCCCCAGGACCCTGTCTTTGACGATAAAATGACTCTCCTTGAGAATGTGGTTTTTGGACAGAAGGCAGAGGAAGAGTACCATAATCTCGAGGGAGAAGCGAATGCAATGCTGAATAAGCTTGGAATTGTAGATACCGGAGTTAATCCTGCGATACTTTCAGGCGGTCAAAGAAAAAGGGCAGCCTTAGTTAGGACACTACTAACACCAGCGGAAATTCTGATATTGGATGAACCTACAAATCATTTGGATAGTGAGATGGCTGAGTGGCTAGAGGATTATTTAATTAAATATAGAGGTGCTTTTATTATGGTTACTCATGACCGATATTTTCTAGATAAAGTAACGAATAAAATCATCGAGATAGATAAAGGCAGTGTCTATTCCTACACAGCTAATTACACTAGATTTCTGGAACTGAAGGCAGAACGAGAAGATATGGCTATCGCTTCAGAACGGAAAGCTAAGAGCTTGTTCCGGGTTGAACTGGAGTGGATGCAAAGGGGCGCCAAAGCTAGATCTACAAAACAAAAGGCACATATCCAGAGATTTGAGGAGCTTAAGGACCGTAAGGCTGTTGAAGTGGATGGAAAAGTGGAGATTAATTCACTATCCTCCCGTCTTGGTAAGAAGACAATTGAACTGAGTCATATCTACAAAAGCTATGAGGAGAGGACTCTAATCAAGGACTTTTCGTATATTCTGTTGCCAGGAGACCGTATCGGAATTATAGGACCAAACGGCTGTGGCAAATCAACGTTACTTAATATATTGTCAGGAAAACTTACCCCTGATGATGGAATTGTTGAAATGGGTACTACAATTAAACTTGCTTATTTTTCACAGGAAAATGAATATATGGACGAAAGTCTTAAAGTGATTGATTATATTCGAGATACAGCGGAATATATCCAGACCTCTGATGGAACGGTTACTGCTTCGCAGATGTGTGAGAAATTCCTTTTCATAGGTTCAATGCAGTATTCACAGATAGCTAAGCTTTCAGGAGGAGAGAAACGCAGGCTTTATCTCCTAAAGGTTCTGATGGATGCACCCAATATTCTCGTTCTGGATGAACCCACCAATGACTTGGATATCCAGACATTAACTATATTGGAGGATTATCTTGAAACCTTCCCAGGAATTGTCGTAACGGTATCACATGATCGTTACTTTCTTGATAAGATAGCATCACGGATATTTGCTTTTGAGGAAGGAACTATTCGTCAATATGAAGGTAATTTCTCTGATTATAAAGAAGCTATGAAACTGAAGGCAGAGGACGATATGAAGTCCACTGAGGATTTTAAAGGCACTAGGAACGCTGTAGAAGACAGCTTACCCGCGAGTGCTACCACTTGGAAACAGAAGACAGACAAGCTCAAGTTCACTTATCAAGAGCAGAAGGATTATGATAGCATAGATGATGAGATTGCACAGCTAGAGGGTAAGATTGAGGATATTGAGCAACTAATTGAGTTGGCTGCTACAGATTATTCAAAATTGGACGAACTTATGAAGCAAAAGGGACGGCTTGTGCAAATCCTTGAGGAAAGGATGGAGCGCTGGATATACTTGAATGACCTAGCGGAACAGATTGAGGCAACACCGAGGTAACTTATTAAAATAGGAGGGCAGATTAATCTGTCCTCCTATTTTGACGATACTTTGTAACTGTTCAGTGCCTTCGCAGTTACATTTGCACTACAAAATGGATAAAATACATCCATTTTGGCGCTGACTCACTCGAATCCACTGCGTGATTCTCGGGGGTTCTGAATAGTTACGATACTTTTATCTTTGTTTTAAGCAGATTGCTCAAATTGTGAGTTATAGAGCTTCGCATAGAAGCCGCCCTTGGCAAGCAGCTCTTCATGGTTACCCTGCTCTACGATATCACCTTCATTCATAACTAGAATTAAGTCAGCATCACGGATTGTGGATAAACGGTGGGCGATGATAAAGCTGGTACGTCCCTTCATCAGGCTATCCATAGCCTTCTGGATTAATATCTCAGTTCTGGTATCGACGGAGCTGGTTGCCTCATCAAGTATCAAAATCTTAGGGTCTGCCAGAATTGCTCTGGCTATCGTAAGAAGCTGTTTCTGACCCTGGGATACATTATTTGCTTCTTCATTCAATATCATCTGATAGCCATCAGGTAGAGTGCTTATAAAGTGATGCACATGTGCTGCCCTTGCTGCAGTGATGACCTCTTCATCTGAAGCCTCAAGCTTACTGTAACGGATATTGTCCATAATACTTCCATTAAATAACCAAGCATCCTGAAGCACCATTCCAAACATCTTTCGAAGTTCACTCCGATCGAAATCTTTAATATTACGTCCATCAACAAGAATTTCACCACTATTGACATCGTAAAAGCGCATTAGTAGCTTAACCATCGTTGTTTTACCAGCTCCGGTTGGGCCAACAATAGCAATTTTCTGACCATTTTGAACCTTGGAGCTGAAATCATTAATGATTATTTTGTCCGGACTATAACCGAAATGAACTGATTTAAACTCAACACTACCATTTAACCCATCGATTGATTCAGGGTTTTCTACTGTTGGCACCTCTTCCTCAGCATCCAGGAATTCAAATACCCGCTCTGCAGCAGCAGCTGTGGACTGGAACATATTCGCCACCTGGGACAGCTGTGCGATGGGTTGCGTAAAGTTACGGATATATTGGAAGAAGGATTGAATTTGACCAATCTGAATTTTACCGCGTACAGTCAAGTACCCACCGAGGATAGCGACTCCTACATAACCGATATTACCAACAAGCTGCATGATAGGGTGCATCATGCCGGATAGAAATTGAGATTTCCAAGCAGTTTCATACAATTTGTTATTGTTTTCATCAAACTCCTTAATGACATCCTCTTCTCGGTTAAATACCTTAACGATATTATGACCACCGTATGTTTCTTCTACCTGACCATTAACGTGACCTAGGTATTCCTGCTGTTGGTTGAAGTATTTCTGTGATCTCTTCATTACTGTAGCCATAAGCAACATTGAAAGGGGCATGATCAAAAGCGCCAGGAGGGTCATAGAGACACTGATTCGTATCATCATGAACAGGATACCCACGATACTAACCACAGAAGTGATTAATTGCCCCAGGCTCTGGTTTAGACTCATGCTTAAGGTATCGACATCATTAGTTACCCGGGAGAGAATTTCTCCGTGATTCATTGTATCAAAATAATTCATAGGCATACGGTGAATCTTCTCGGATATTTCCTTACGAAAATTATAAGATACCTTCTGGGCAATATTTGTGGTGATAATGCCTTGAATAAATGAAAATATGGATGCTATTGTATATAATCCAATTAAAAATAATAGAATTCTGCCCAATTTTTCAAAATTAATTCCTGTACCACCGCCTATCTTGTCAAGGATTCCATTTGCAATCTCGGTGGTGGCATTACCCATGATGGTAGGCCCAATAATCGTAAAAACAGTGCTTGCAATAGCAAAAATAAAAACAAACAAAAAGGCAATCTTATATTTCGATAGATAGTAGGTCAGCTTCTTAATAGTTCCTTTAAAATCCTTCGCTTTCTCCCCAGGTCCACCCGGGCCCATACCTCCGTGACCCATTCCACCACGAGATGGCTTTTTGTCGAGAGGCTTCGTATCAATTGGCTTTTTCACATCTTTACTCATATGCTAATTCCTCCTTTGATAATTGGGAAGCTGCAATCTGACGGTATACTTCACAATCTTTTAATAGCTCTTTATGAGTTCCCTTTCCTACAATACGTCCTTCATCCAATACCAGTATCTGCTCCGCAGATATGATGGTGCTAATTCTCTGTGCAACGATGATAACAGTACTGTCGGATAGTTCCTCCTTCAAGGTCTTACGAAGGGTAGCATCGGTTTTGTAATCAAGGGCGGAGAAGCTGTCATCAAATATATAGATTTCTGGGTCCTTGGCAATGGCTCTGGCGATAGACAATCTTTGCTTCTGTCCACCGGAGACATTGGTTCCTCCTTGTGAAATCGGGGAATCATAGCCCTCAGAGAATGTATCAATAAACTCAGATGCCTGAGCAATTCTAGCAGCTTTTTTAATTATGTCGTCTGAAGCCTCAGGCTTGCCAAAGGATATATTGGATTCAATTGTGCCTGAGAAGAGTACTCCCTTTTGAGGGATAAAGCCAATCCTCTCTCTAAGCGTATGCTGCTTGATTTTTCTTATATCTAGCCCATTAATCAATATACTTCCACTGGTAATATCATAGAGCCTCGGAATTAGATTAATCATGGTAGATTTACCACAACCGGTGCTACCTATAATTGCGGTGGTTTCGCCTGGCTTTGCGACGAAATTGATATCTGATAGCACATCCTCCTCCGCATTTGGATAGCGAAAATAAACATTATGAAATTCTAATAAGCCTTTTTTCTTTGAGTCAAGGGTTCCCTCGGTTTCCGGATCTAGGATATCGGAGCTCACCGTCAGAATCTCGTCAATACGTTTTGCTGCAACGGCTGCTCGTGGTAGTACTATGGATACCATGGTTAACATCAAGAAGGATATAATAATCTGCATTGTGTACTGAATGAAGGCTATCATATCACCTACCTGCATTGTTCCGGAATTGATCCGATCTGCACCAATCCATATAATCAGGATAGAAACAAGATTCATAATCAGCATTAGGGCAGGAAACATGAAGGTCATGACACGGGAAACAAATAGGCCATTCTTTGTAATATTTACATTTGCCTTGTCGAAACGCTCCTTCTCATATTTCTCGGTACTGAAGGCACGGATTACAGGAAGTCCGGTAAGAATCTCTCTAGTAACCAAATTAATACGATCGACTAATTTCTGCATTATCTTAAATTTAGGAAGGGTGATAATCATTAGGAATGCAATTAGTAGTAAAACTGCTGCTACACCAACACCTAAGGTCCAGGTCATAGAGGAGTTCGTTCGTAAAACCTTGATTATTCCTCCTAGTGCTATGATTGGTGAATAGATTACGATACGTATAAGCATTACTATCAGCGTCTGGACCTGCTGAATATCATTTGTACTTCTGGTAATCAGCGAAGCTGTCGAGAACTGATCCATCTCCTTGTTTGAGAAGGATAATACTTTATGAAATATTTCGCTTCGAAGATCTCTGCCCATTTTTGCAGCAATTCTTGCAGCATAGAAGGTCACAAGTATAGAAGCGAGCATAGCTAACAGTGCTATTCCGATCATCTTTGCCCCTACCAACAGAACATAAATGGTTTGAATACGGTTTACATTCATTCCAATGGCCTTATATTCAGCTTTTATATAGGAGAGTGCAGATTTTTCTACTACCACTTTAGGTATCTGTTCTATCATTTCTTTTGGATCCATCTCGCTATTTGGAGATGAGATTGCTTCTTCACTATTCTCCATCATATATAAGAACATCATAGGATAGGATAGGGTATCACTTAGTGTATTCTCCGCTTTTTTATCCCAAACATAAAGAGGTTCGGTATTAAGCAGAGGATATCGTTCAAGGTAATCTGATATTTGATTCTGATCCGTATTAGTCTTATCAATCAAGGTATAGTGATCTAATACCTCGGCACTCTCTGATTCACTCATGAAAAACATCAGCCTAGTAAGTTCAGAAGCACGTATTACTTCAGGAACCTGATCCTCTATACCTCCCTGCATAATGCCCACGTTGATAATCTGAGAGGTATATGTGGGTAGTGAGAGATCACAATAAGCTTGTAGGAATAGTAGAATTGTAACAAATGCGAGTGCAATTGCTGATTTTTTTAGATGTTTCAATAATTTAAGCATAGTATTCCTTTCTGATTATAATTATAAGGATTTTAAATAATATCTTCCGATGTTATTTTCTTAGATGAATCTTTAAGTCATCTTTTCTTGTTCAACATTATTTTGCAGATTATCTCTAACCTTATAGGTCAATCTGAGATAGGTTTTCATTTCTTCATTTGAAAAACCTTCAAACATCTTCTCAGTTATGGATATTAAGAGCTTCTCGCCGTACTCTGCCATGGTTCTACCTTCGGGTGTAAGATATACACGCATAATCCGCTTGTCTTTTGAGTCAGGAATCCGATAAACATATTTATTATGCTCTAATTTTAATAACATACCGGTTATTGTTGCTGGCTTAACACAATTTCTATTGGCAAGTTCCTTCTGTGTAAGTCCTTCGTTTTCTTTAATAAGTGCCAACAATTTAGGCTGGCCGGGATATAGCTTTATCCTATCCAGCTTATCATAGGATTGTTGATGTACTGATTTAATAACCTCTGAGTATGCATCAATCATTTCTCTGACTTCCGTCTTCTCCATAATCATCCTTTCATTCAATAATTTATTTAGGTGGCTAATGATTTTGTATTATAAACATATGTGCTTTAATAGTCAATAGAGATAATTGATTTTTTTAAAATTTAATTATAATTTAATATTTTACATTTTTTAGTCTTAAAAAAATGATCCACCCTCAACCTTTTGGATGGGGTAGATCATATGCATATTGTTATTGTAATACATTAAGGAGTATATCCAAAAGTTTATCATTTAGCTCCGGTGTCATAAAGCAAAATCGAATGAACTTGTTGTTAAGAAAAGGGAAGGTGGAGCAATCACGAATCATTAAGCCCTTTTTTATAGCGGCTTCAAACAGATCCATCGAGGTCACCTCTTCCCCCAGAATCTTTACAAGTACAAAATTAGCAGATGGGGCAAAATATTTAAGATTTTTATTACTGCTAAGAATAGAGCAGATGCGCGTTCTTTCCTCTGCAATAAGCAATCTGGTTTTCTTGATATAGTCCTCATCGGTAAACATGATTTCACCAGCGATGGCTGCAAGACTGTTGATGGTCCAAGGGTTCTTTCGTTGGTTTATCTCTTTTAAAAGGTC
This sequence comes from Mobilitalea sp., assembly GCA_035270645.1. GTDB lineage: Bacteria > Bacillota > Clostridia > Lachnospirales > Lachnospiraceae > Mobilitalea. The sequence continues at coordinate 19,082 of DATESP010000033.1, forward strand.
GGCATTACCACAGATGGCATATCCTAGACGAAGGCCAGGAGCAGCATAGAACTTAGAGATGCCCCTCAAAATAATGAGATTATTATAGTATCCTGTTAGTGGAACTGAGGTTATCTTCTGGAGATCTTCTGCAAATTCGACATAGGTCTCATCCACCATCACGAAGGTTCCCTTTTGCTTACTGATATCTAGAATTTTACGCATATCACTGCGCGTGATTGTGGAGGACGTGGGATTGTTAGGGTTACATATAACCAGTAGCTCTATGTCAGGGGTAAGCTGTTGCTCAAGAGTAGTGAGATCCAGTTTGAAATCCTTTTCCTCTTCTAAACGGTAATAGAGGGTACTACCCCCGTCTAAGGTAACCTCACGTTCATATTCTGAATAGGTCGGACCGACTATAAGTACTTTCTTCGGATGTTTTATCTGGATGAATAGTGATATTAGCTCTGTTGAACCATTTCCAACGATAATGTCCGCGATATCAGCCTTGACATAATTGGCTATACATTTTCTTAATGAAGTATATTCACGGTCCGGATAACTCATGATGGAATCCACCCTCTCCGACAAGGTGGTCTTAAGCTTTGGTGAAATCCCCAAGGGATTTACGTTGGCGGAAAAGCTTACGATATCCTCTTTTTTTATCCCATATATCTTTTCTATTGTTTCCAAATCACTTCCATGAAAATGATCTGAGTGTCTAATCATAATGTGTTCTCCTTTTCTCAGATAGAGTAATTCATTACTGTTAAGTGCCTTCATAGTTTTGGAGCATAACCGTGCAAAATAAAATCAAAATGTAAAGTGATATCAAAAAGCAGGTTGATTGAAAGATTTTACATAGGGAAATACTCCCACGGATTTCGACATACACTAGATTTTTTCGCCCCAATGCATTATAATTATTATAGCTTATTATCGATAAATTGCAATCCATAACAATATTACCACGAGGTGATAAATTGAGAGACAAAATCGAACGTTTATCAAGAGGGGAATTTGAATATGATCCACCTATGCTCTGCCTTCCTGAGAGTGAAATTAAGGTCGATTGTGAAGCAGGAAAGATATATGAAGGTAGCCTGACCATCAATAACAGTGCAGAAAGGAGCATGAAGGGAGTATTATACTCCTCTCATCGACTATTTAAACTTAAAAGTGATTCCTTTCAAGGCACTACGAATATCATATCCTATCAGGTGGACGCCACCTATCTGAAAGCAGGTGATGCTCTCCAGGGAGAGCTTACGATTGTGAGTGATTGTGGAGAATATATGATTCCATTTATGATCCAGGTGGGAGCCCCATATTGTAATACTTCTATAGGTAAGGTTGGGGACTTGTTCCAGTTTGCCAATCTAGCTAGAATGGATTGGACGGAAGCCAAGAAGGTATTTCGTTCCGAGGATTTTGAGCGTGTAATATTGAGAAATGATGAAAAATATAAGATTCTATACCGTAATCTTCTTAAAAATATCTCTACAAGTCAGGCCTTAGAGGAATTCCTTATTGCCATACATAAAAAATCAAAAATTGAATTAAATACTAATAAAACAATTCTAGAGTACTCCGTTTCAGATGAAGACTTTATGGACAAACTTATTCTCACGAAGAACCATTGGGGCTATGCTGAGATTAGGGTAAGCACAGATTCTCCTTTTATTAAGCTGGAGCAGAAATTTGTTTGGGCGGACCGATTTATCAGCAATACTCATCATATATCCTTTAGGATTCTTCCACAGAATATGAGACCGGGCAATAACTACGGCAAGATATTGATCACTACGGTTTACCAGACCATTGCCGTTGAAATTATATGTAAGTATCACCAACATACGAAATCCGAACAATCACTTATGCTACAGGATAAGAAAATGAAGCTGGGATTTATAAGAAACTACTTGGATTTTAGGATTGAGAGGATAAGTCTGTCACAATATTTAGGATACACCGAAACATTGTTGAAGGAGATGGCAGTGTTACCAGGTAGTAACCTGGAAAAACTCATGAGAATTCATTTGGCTGTTATATCAGGTAAGAATAAGGCCGCAGGGCTACTCCTCGTAGAGCTGGCGAAGGAAGAGACAATTCTCAAAAAGAATATCGTGGAATACTGTGCCTATCTCTACTTGAGTGCAATGTACCATAAGGATCCTGATACTATAAAAAAAGTTACAGATACCATACGTCATTACTATTCTAATGGGCATAGCGAATGGAGAATATTGTGGTTTTTATTGTATACGGATAAACGCTATGACAAGAACAAAAGCTTAAAGCTTTCCGACATTAAGGAACAGTACGAGGCAGGCTGCTACAGCCCCATACTATATTATGAAGCAGTATTAACCTATCAAGAGGAACCATTTTTACTACGAGATCTGGGTGACTTCGAGATCCAGGTTCTTAATTTCGGCATTAAGGAGGATATTCTCTCCAAGGAAGTAGCGATTCAATATACTTATCTGGCGAATAAGAGAAAGAATTTACACCCGCTTATATATAAGGGGTTGGAAAGATTATATAATACTTATGGTAGTGATGAAATTCTAACAGCAATATGCTGTATGCTTATTAAAGGCATTAGAAAATCAAATATATATTTTAAATGGTACAGCCTTGGAGTAGAAGCACAGCTTCGGATTACTGAATTATATGAATATTATATGTATTCTGTAGATCATAGTATGGAGACACCCTTACCACAGCCTATATTGTTGTATTTCATCTACAACAGTAGTCTAAATGACAGGACGAGAGCTTTTCTTTATGCGAATGTTATTAAGAACAAGGAGAAACTCACCTCTATTTACCGTACTTATTATAAGAGGATGGAAGTATTCGCAGTAAAGATGCTGCAACTCCATAAGATCAGCCCTAATCTGGCTGTGCTTTACCGAGAATTTATGAGTAAGAGCGGAATTAGTACAGAGATGGCAGAGCACCTTCCCTACGTGGTATTTACGCAGGTACTTCGATGCGACAACCCTAAGATAGTGTCTGTGTTAGTAAATCATAAAGAGACAGGAGAAGAAGAGGGCCAGCCCCTAACGAATGGGGAAGCGTATATACAGATGTATATTCGGGATACTGACATCTTTTTGATTGATGCTTTTGGTAATCGCTACGCTGTATCGGTGGATTACACCTTGAAACCGATTTTCCCTATGGAGGAACAGGAATACATTGATTTAGATTATTTAGGACACCCTAAGCTTTTGCTCCATATATACGAGTACTATACAGAGAATCGAGTCCTGAACGAGAAGGCAGTCGCCCTATGGAAGCAGATAACCTTAATACAAGGGCTTCAGGACGATTATTACGTAGAATGCTTGAATTCCCTGATTGATTATTATTATGAAAATTATAACGAGGAGCTACTGGAGCACTATCTTTCCCGACTGGACATTGGCAAGGTTAAGGAAGCTGATCGTACTAAGTTTATCGAATATATGGCTATCCGAGGGCATTATAGTAAAGCACTTTTAGCACTTTTGGACTATGGTTTTGAGGGGATATCAGTGAAAAGACTTCTCAGGATATGTTCCGGATGGATTGCTGATTCAGGGCACGATACAAAGCATGAATACCATATCTCCTTATGCTATTACATATTTTCGCAAGGTAAATATGATGAAGCAATACTTGAACATTTGGTGAAGTATTATTATGGTCCTACTGGTAATATGTTCAACCTGTGGGTGGCTGCTAAAGACTTTGAACTAGATACTCATAGGCTAGAGGAACGTCTCCTAGTTCAGATGCTTTTTGTTGAAGGCTACATGAAGGATAGCTTTGAGGTGTTTAGCTATTACTATAATAACGTAACAAATCGTCTATTGGTAAAGGCGTTCCTTACCTTTTATGCCTATCAATATCTTGTTCATGATCGAATAATTAATAACGAACTTTTTCCTATTATGAGGAGAGAATTGAATTATGAGGCCAATGATATCTGTCTTATAGCTTGGATGAAATTTAATACTACAAATCTAGAGCTCACAGAGAGTGAGCGAGATTATATCTCATACTCCATAAGTAGGTTAGAGAAGAAGGGTATTATTCTTCCGTTTTTCATGGATTATCATAAGTGTATTAAGCTACCCGAGCGTATGTCGGATAAGGTGTATATAGAGTATAAGGCCAACCCTAAGAAGCAGGTGTATATTCATTACCGGCTCAAGAAGAATAATTCAGAGGGCGAATACATCACAGAACTGATGCCAGATGTGCTACTAGGGATTCATGTTAAGGAAATAGTATTGTTCTTCCATGAATTGCTTCAATATTATATTAGCGAAGAGTTTGATGGTGAAGTAAATGTGACTGAAAGCTTTCATTTACGATTTGATAAGGAAATATCTGACGACGAAGAATCTAGATACAATCAAATCAATTTGATGCTGATGGCTATGGAAATGCAGGATGAGACGACTCTGATTGATATAATGGAGCATTATGTGAAATCAGAGCATATTATTAAGAAGTGTTTTAAACCTATTGATTAAGGCATACCGATACAAAACATATAGTTAGTGGAGGTGAGATGGATAAGATGGAAAATCAACGGAAAGTGATTATAGGTTATGATTTGTGTGATGATTACTCTCAAATCAGCCTATTTAGCTATAAGACCTTTGAACCGATATCTATCTGTCCGAATGAAAATCAGGAAGATGACTTAATCCCCACAGTATTATGTATTAAGAATGATACTAAACTCTGGAGTTATGGTTGGGAGGCGGTAAATGGAGCCTCCGGTGGGAATGGGATTCTTGTGGATCATCTGCTTAGTAAGGTGAAGTCGGGTGAAGAAGTCGAGATCTTTGGTCAAAGGATTACTGGAGTAGCTCTTCTCGAGAAATTCCTGCGAAAATCATTAATTTTGGTGAAAAATTATTTTCCTAATGAGGTAATTACAAAGCTTGTAATTACACTACGTGAGCCAGACCCTAAAATTATTGAGGGAGTCTATGAGGCTCTGGAACTTCTTGGAATAGAGAAGGACAGGGCGGTAGTCATGAATCACGCCGGGGCGTATATGTACTATGCATTAAGCCAGGATAGGGCACTTTGGGTTAATGATGTGGCTCTATTTGATTTTAATGAACAAGGGCTTAATTATTATCAGATTAGTGTGAGCCGAAGAACAAATCCGATGATTGCCGGCATGGAGAGGAAGGAATTCACTGACACCCTAAGCCTTCCGATGCTAAAGCAAAAAGGACTAAATACTAGCTATGCCTTTGAAAATATAGCCAATACAGTTTTATATAAACAGATTATATCTACTATTTACTTTACTGGTGAGGGTTTTAAGAGTGGATGGGCGGATGAAGTTATTAAGGGTTTATGTACTGGAAGGCGTGTATTTGTTGGACAGAATCTATATTCCAAAGGAGCCTGCTTTGCGGCAAAGGAGCTTTCAGGTGATAGGAAATTAGCAGATATTATTTTACTAAATAGTGAGATGCTAGTAAGCTCAATCTGGATTCGTGTATATACAGATGCCGTAACAAAAGAAATAATGTTAACAGATGCTGCAATACCCTGGTATGAGGTGGATAGGGAGATCGAAGTCATACCAGAGAATATAGCGGAGCTTGAGATTATTCTAAGGAATATATTGACCAAGGAAATAACAAGAGAGCGGTTACACATCAGTAACCTTCCAAATCGTCCAGAACGGATGACTAGACTGGGAATTCATCTATGCTTAACAGAGAGATCCAAGGCTAAGATTACGGTAACTGATCTGGGCTTTGGCGAAATATATCCAGAGACAGGGCAGATAGGGGAGTTCATAATAGATATTTGATGAAATGAGGACTATATCATGGGAAAAATGATTCTTTGCAGCGGAGTAAGAGCAAAAAGACCATATATGTTTACAGCAGCCGGTAACCGGATCTATTCAATGGATGAGCTTTGCTTTTATGTCAGCAGCCACATTTACTTTATTGACGAGGAAATGTTCACGCCTTCCTTGATAGAATGGATCGGGACTGAACTGGAGCTTAGTCACCGTGCAGAGAAGCTGGCTCTTCTAAAAGAGCAAAATGCCGATATTAAGACCCTCTTAGCAGCCCTACTTTGTAGTGCGGATTATTATACTGAACAGGAAATTAAAAGTATCCTTAGAACGGTGGATGAGTTAAGCGGTATGTCTCCGATAAAGCGAAGCTGTATAAGAGCAAAGAGCTATCTGGAAAAACAAAAATATACAGAAGCAGCCTACGAATACGAACAGATACTTAGTTCGAAGGAGGCATCGACTATGACTCCAGAGGAATATGGAGATATTCTTCACAATCTGGCAGTGGTTAAAGTGCATAACAATGGTTTAAATGAAGCTTCGGATATATTTTTGCAGGCCTTTGAACGTAATCGTAGGGAGGAAAGTTTACGCCAATATCTTTATACCGTTAAACTGAGCAAACAGACGGACATTTTAGAAGAGAAGCTAGAAGAATATCAGGTTGGAAGTGATTTTAAGAGAGATATTCTAATTACAATGGATCAGCTGGAAGAGGAAGCGAATAGCTGTGAAGGTATAATGGAGATACAAGAGCTCAAAAGATGGAAATTAGAAGGTAGACTGATGGAGTATAATAAGAAGGTAGAATGCCTTCTAGAAGAATGGATTACAACACTAAGGCAGATTTGATAATTCAAAGGGCAGACAGCAATTTTCACACGGCGAATTTGTGGTAATGCTCAAATTTGCAATGTTTTGGCAGAATGGAGATTTATATGGGATTGTTTAGGAAGTTTACATCGAAGAAACGAATTATCAAGGATCAAGAAGCAATGATTAAATCAGCGAGTAACGTGTCAGCGGTCAATGGTACGGTATCGACCATGAATAGGTCGACCAGAATAAATACGAAGACCGAGAGGACAACTCTGATTAGGGATAACTGCGAGCAGATTTTAGAAAACAATCGTCAGATAGAAGAGGCCAAGGCTGAATATCAGGCTGTAACCTCATATCTTACAGATATGCAGAAAATAGATATGATACCTAAGGATCAAAGAGAACAGCTAGAGGATGCATCCAGGAAAATCATCAACTTGAGCAAGGAAAGAGAGAAGTTCAGGGAGAAGAACACTAAGATAACAGATGCACAGTACCGTCTATTTGAACGTTATGAGCTGCAGCTTTCCAGAGAACTAGAGACAATTGGTGAAAGTGAAAAGTATCAAGGATTAATTCAACAGGATATAGAACATCTTGAACAGGAAAAGCAAAACTTGATTGAAGAGGAAGAGGAAATATTATATAAGCAGTCCTTCTTAAAAGCAATTGCTATAACAACCTGTCTAATAGTTATACTTCTGTTTGTAGTGTTTGCAATACTTTCTAGTAGTACCGGAAAAAATCTAATTCTTCCATCCTTGCTGACTATAATGATGGGTATTGCTATTACACTGTACATATTTATGGAGTCAAGGAGGAACATTCATGAAATTAAGATGGTTGGCTTAAAGAAGATCAGAGAAGTCATGTTAATGAACAAGGTTAAGTTAAAATCAGTTAATAACCGTAACTATCTAGAGTATACATACAGTAAATATATGGTAGATAATTATGATCAACTTAAAACTTGCTGGGAAGAGTATATTAAGGTTAAGGATGAGACACGAAGATACCAGAATAATACCGAGCTTTTGGAATTCTATAATAATGAATTGATACAAGAATTAAAATCCTATGGAATATCAGATTCAGAGATTTGGATTTATCAACCGACAGCTTTATTGAATAGCAAGGAGATGGTTGAGGTGAGACATCGCCTGAATGTACGTAGGCAGAAGCTACGGGAACGTATTGACAACAATAACAAGCAAAAGCAAGAGGCGGTACAGGTGATTACCACCATCGTAAAGGAATATCCAGACTGTGAGGAGGATGCAATCAGTATCCTCAAACAGTATCAAATACAACCCTAAGACAAACAGTAGAGAGGAGAAACAACATGGAAGTAAAGGTATGTAAAAATTGCAGAAGACTATTTAATTATATTAATGGTCCTGAGCTTTGCCAGGAGTGTATTAAACTGATTCCGAATAAAGAAAAGATGATTACGGAAAAGATTCTATCCGCCACCTTACTGCCCTTGGTTAAAGAAGAGGAAATAATATATGGACAGGTAAGAGATTATGTTATGGCTCATCCAAAGGCTACAGTGATTGAAATTGCTGAAGCCAACAAGATAACGCCGTTTAAGCTTTTGGAGTGGATTAGGCAGGAGAGACTTGAATTCTCCGAGGAGTCAAAAGCAGTTTGGTTTGAATGCGAAAAATGCGGGGCTAAGATAAACAGCGGAAAGCTGTGTAACCGTTGTAAGATTCGATAAGGAAGGACTAAGGATATCTGGCAAGAAAAAGAAGCATACTGCGCGGGGATTGATTACGTTATGTTGCTACCAGAATCAAGTATTTTTTCTATTTCATATCGGGAATTAATAACTAGCCATCCTTGTGAGAAGAATTGCATAACATTCCATAAGCCAATACCCTCGAAACCGTATTCAGGAACTAATCCCACTAGAGTATCAGTGCTACGGGCATCCTTAAACCATACAATGAATTCGCAGATGTCAGAACAATAGCAACCTGAATTACTCCAGGAGGATTACCCTGTCCATGACCCCATGTTTGCCTATGTTAATAGATGTAAAATTAATTATCAGGACCAAGTAACACTAACATTATGAAAGAGGAGGTATGGGATATGGAAGCTAGGACGAATTGTGATACATGTTTGAACTATGTATATGATGAGGAGTATGATTGCTATATGTGTCAGGCATATCTAGATGAAGATGAAATGGGCCAGTTTCTAAGTAATTCCTTTTACAATTGCCCCTATTACCAACTGAACGACGAGTATAAGATCGTACGGAAACAGATGTAGAAGCAGATAAAACAAAAAAAGTAAATAAAACAGAAAAAGTAAATAAAACAGAAAAGCAGATATGGATAAAGAAAAAACACTTGACATAATCTTTAAAGATACCTATTATTAATTATATTCTATATTGATAAATGTATTGATGGAGAGGATTAGATAGGAGAGCTTATCAGAGAGGGTCGTCCACTGGCTGGGAGATGGTCTTAAGCAAACTTATTGAAGGTAGCTCCTGAACAGCGTCTCTGAACCCAACCGGTGCGTAAGAGATGTCGGGAAGTCCCGTTACAGACATAGAGATGATCTGACAAATATATTTTATCTATTACCCTTTGTCCGAGCATAAATAAAGGTGGTACCACGGTTTTCGTCCTTTTCGACGGGAACTTTTTTTATTGGATAAGAAAGCAAACTATAATTTATACTATAAATATATAAGGAGAGATTACCATGGAAAAAGAACTTGCTAAGACCTATGACCCCAAAGCCATAGAAGAGCCTTTATACCAGAAATGGCTTGATAACAAATACTTTCACGCTGAGGTTGATCGTAGCAAAAAGCCCTTTACGATTGTGATTCCACCGCCAAACATTACCGGACAGCTTCATATGGGTCATGCGCTTGATAACACGATGCAGGATATCCTAATTCGCTTTAAGAGAATGCAGGGCTACAATACACTTTGGCAGCCGGGAACTGATCATGCC
>DATESP010000034.1:0-3214 GCA_035270645.1 Mobilitalea sp.
AGTGATGTCTGGAGTAGATATAAGATACTAAAGGGGTATTACATTATCCATCCGATGGGTTGGGATGCTTTCGGCTTACCGGCCGAGAATTATGCTATCAAGATGGGTGTTCATCCCAGTAAATCAACTGCTGAGAATGTGTCAAATATCAAGAAACAGATTAATGAGATTGCAGCAATCTATGATTGGGATATGGAGGTTAATACCACGGATCCCGATTTCTATAAATGGACTCAGTGGATATTTGTAAAGATGTTCAAGGCAGGTCTTGCTTATGAGAAACAGATGCCAATCAATTGGTGCCCATCCTGTAAGACAGGTCTGGCTAATGAGGAAGTAGTGAACGGGGAGTGTGAACGCTGTGGAACCTCTGTTACAAAAAAGAATTTAAAACAGTGGATGCTAAAAATTACAGCCTATGCAGATCGTCTTTTAGAGGATTTGAATAAATTGGATTGGCCGGAAAAGGTTAAGAAGATGCAATCCGATTGGATAGGCAAGAGCTATGGTGCAGAAGTGGATTTTGCTGTCGATGGAACAGATAAAGCAATCCGTGTATATACCACGAGACCCGATACCTTATATGGAGCTACCTTCATGGTTCTGGCTCCGGAACACGCTGTGGCAAAGGAACTGGCTTCTAAGGAGCAGCAGGCAGCAGTAGAGGATTATATCAATAAAGCTTCTATGAAATCCTCAGTTGACCGTCTGCAGGACAAGGAGAAGACAGGCGTATTTACCGGTAGCTTTGCGATAAATCCGTTAACAAAGAAGCAAATTCCGATCTGGTTATCAGATTATGTACTAGCTGACTATGGTACCGGAGCTATTATGTGTGTACCAGCGCATGATGATAGGGACTTTGAATTTGCAACTAAATTTGGCATTCCGATTGTCCAGGTTATCTCGAGCGACGGAAAAGAGAATCCGAATTTAACAGAAAGCTATACAGAAGCAGGAATCATGATTAATTCCGGTGATTGGAATGGGATGAGTTCTGAAAAGGCAAAGCAGGAAGTTCCTGATATGCTAGATAAGCTTGGCATCGGTAAGAAGACGGTAAATTACAAACTGCGTGACTGGGTATTCTCAAGACAACGCTATTGGGGAGAGCCGATTCCGATTGTACACTGCGAGCATTGTGGTGCGGTTCCTGTTCCTGAGGAAGAGCTGCCCTTATTGTTACCTGAGGTCGAGAAATATCAACCGACCGGAACGGGTGAATCACCCTTAGCCGATATCCATGAATGGGTGAACACTACCTGCCCCGTCTGTGGAAAGCCCGCTAAGAGAGAGACCAATACCATGCCTCAATGGGCAGGTTCCTCCTGGTATTTCCTTCGCTATATTGATAATAAGAATGATAAGGAGCTGGTTTCTAAGGCTAAGGCACATGAAAACCTTCCTGTAGATATGTATATCGGTGGTGTAGAGCATGCTGTACTGCATCTGTTATATTCCAGATTCTATACGAAATTTTTATATGATATCGGAGTGGTGGATTTTGAGGAGCCTTTCAATAAACTCTTTAACCAAGGGATGATCGGCAAGAACGGTGCGAAGATGAGTAAATCTAAAGGCAATGTGGTTTCACCGGATGCTCTAGTGAAGGATTACGGCTGTGATTCCTTAAGAATGTATGAATTATTTGTTGGACCACCTGAACTTGATTCAGAATGGGATGATAGAGGAATCGATGGTGTTTACCGTTTTATTAATCGTTTCTATAATTTAGTCTCTGATAATAAGGAGAAAACCGTGCAAGAAACCGAGGAAATGGTTAAATTGCGTAACCATTTTGTATATGACATTACATCTCGTCTAGAGTCCTTCAGCCTTAATACCGTTGTCAGCGGCTTTATGGAATATAATAATAAGATGCTTGAACTGGCCAAGAGAGTAGGCGGTATTGACCGGGAAACCCTGGAGACTGCAGTTATCTTACTTTCTCCTTTCATTCCTCATGTCAGTGAAGAATTATGGTCACAGTTAGGCCATAAAAACTCTGTTTTTGAGAACACCTGGCCGGTTTATGACGAAGAGAAGATGAAGGACAGTGAAATCGAGATAGCAGTACAGGTCAATGGTAAGACGAAAGCCACAGTTATGGTATCTGCCGATGCCCTTAAGGAGGATATTATTGCTACTTCTAAGGAAGCAATTTCCGACAAACTGACCGGAACTATTGTAAAAGAAATTTACGTGCCTGGTAAAATAGTGAATATCGTTGTGAAATAAAGTTATAATTTGACAAGAAAGCAATCATGACAAGTTCATCCTAAGAGTGCATTATCTGATTTATTTACATATCTTTCAGAAAAAGCACTCCTAGGATGGATTTTTTTAAAATATTCTTTCATAAAGGATATTGTTGTGATAAAATGATACAATAGACAGACAGATTGTTGAATATATTTAATATACTATAGTAAGGCTTAATAAGCCATTTATCTAATTCGGAGAATATTCATACTTCTATTAACGCACAATTCCGAATTGAATTGTTTCGAGCAAAGATTGAAATGAATCGGCGTGCAGGTATGCCAAAGCAAACCTGAATCATTACATATGGGTGGGAGAACCTATTTGTCTTGAATTAAATGACCATATATAATAGGGGGACATAAGTTATGAAGGTTTTTGTCAAATTTAATAAGAAGGATCTATGGAGTATTCCGAATATTTTATGCTACATTCGGTTGTTATTGATTCCAGTTTTTATTATTTTATATATTAATGCTGAGAGTGCAGAAGAGTATTTGCAGGCCGCCGCTGTAGTGTTTGCCTCTGGACTCACTGATTTTCTGGATGGGTTTATAGCCAGAACCTTTGACATGGTTACGGATTTTGGAAAATTGATTGATCCGATGGCTGATAAGCTCACACAAGTATCATTAATAGTTGTACTGGTTCTAAGGATCAGATGGATGATTCTGTTGCTTATCCTCTTTGTTGTTATGCAACTATATATGCTAGTAGCCGGAATTGCCATGTTGAAAAAGAATATGAGATTAAACGGATCTAAGTGGTTCGGGAAAGTCTCGACTGCTGTATTTTACGCAACCATGCTTGTATTGATTGCTGTACCTAATCTAGATAGCTTTGTTATATTTATTCTGATGCTAGTATGCGGAGCATTTCTATCATTATCATTTGCACTCTATATTAGGGAGTATGTTCGAATGTATAACGAGGTTAAAAATTTAGAGGTAGA
>DATESP010000035.1:0-2492 GCA_035270645.1 Mobilitalea sp.
GACCATTTATCAGTTACTTCTGCCATAACAGAGCTGGGTGTTATCGGATAGATTGCTGCAACATCGGTGAAAGCATACGATACATGTGCCGCTGCACTATTACCATCCATTGTTTTCATTTTTCTTGCCATAATTAGTCCTCCTTATAGTTGAAGAATGCCAGTAGCTGCTTATTACCTCATGAATCACATAGTGGATTCGAGTGTTTCAGCGCCAAAAAAGATGAGAATTATCCCTTTTGTGGAGCAAATATAACTGAGAAGCTACTGAACCGTTACGAATACCTAATATATTGGTATAGGTTAGTAAGCTTACCAGTCAATACATAATTATAGCATAGATAACACCAATTTGGAATAAAAGATCAACATAAAATTTATATACTCGTTACAGTTCAGCCTTTAATAATTTAGGAAAGAATATAGATGCTCCTCAATAGGATCATTACTCCTTAGCTTTTATTTATTCTTTATAAAATAATTGAGTTTAGCTCTCTTGAGAAGTAATATACATTGTCGGACAGGACCTCTTCTCTAGCGACTTGGGTCTGGTTTACCTCCTCCACCATCTTGGTCAAGGATTCAATCTTCATATCAGGGGTTTGCGGAACTAAAAGAATTTCGTGGATACTACTAGGGAGAATATAGAGATCAGAATTGATATGATTGGCGAAGGTTCTAATGATATCACCATAGAGCATACAGGAAGCTCCGTTAATTCCTTTTTGATTTGTAAGAATATACATTTCATGCTGACATGGATTTTTTAAATCATCTATAAGCTTTGGAGATAAATCAGCCATAGGATTATCTCCATCCGCTAATACAAGATCACTGGAGAGCATACCCATTAATACTTCCTCCATACTTTTGATGTTAGCTGGGAAAAGCCTTTCTGTATTGGCTACTGCCAGTTCTTTTAAATCTCCAAGTGAAACATCCCATAGTTTCATGTGTTCATTGGTAATCCTGATAGTTCCTATCCCATCCTCATCACTTCGCACTAGGCAGTGGAATGTAATAGCTAAATCAAGATACTTAATGTGGGGAACATTCTCTAAAAGCTTTATATTCTTGTCAAAGCTTACCAGACGGTAGAAGATATATGGCTTCATTTCCTTCAATGTGTAGCTAAAATCATCATCCACATTTTGAACCGAGCCATTCTGATAGACACCACACAATCTGTCTGCTACTTCATCAATCGCTGTTCCTTCAAGATAGGATTCGTAGTAAGGCATCAGATATATATTTGGTGCAATGTTCCTCCCTTCCTGCAGCACCACTAGGCTGTCCAGCTCTAGGGAATTATTCTTAATGACCTTATATATGCTTATATCATAGCCATCCCCCATTCTAACCTCGATAATTTGTTTCATTGCACTGACAAATGAATCATAATTCATCGTCCGTTCTTGCAATATTTCTGACATTAATGTATTCCTCCTTAATATATTATTGTTCCGGAATCAATACAAACTACATTGGATGCAGCTTAATCCAGCTCCGGATTGTAACCGTTTAGTGTTTGTGGTATGAACAGAATAATGAATTATTACTAGAATTAGTTAAATAGACATAGTGAAATAAATACTATAGAATAAATCTGATTTGAATTGAATTGATATTATTTAACTTGATATAAATTATTTTAGCAAAAAAGCCTGCTTAATGCAAGCTAATTTATGACATGTTTTTACATAATAATATTAATTATTTTTGGCGATATTGACGGAAATTATCTGCACTAAGTGCAATTAACACCTGAGATGGAGCATAAAATGTCCACATAAGTATGGAGGATATGGTATAAATCACTCCAGATATATGCTCAGGCAACGATACAAAATCTGATAGGTTAAATAAACCAACATTTATATCGCAAAGCAGGAACATGATCATACCCAACGCAAATAAAAGATTGCTTCTCACTCCTCGTAGCAAAATCGCAATTCTTATGGAATAAATTGTATTTGTAACAAGGCTAACAAAATAAAACACAGTCACTACAATCAATCTATCTAAGGAGATACCTAGATAATTAAGCACAAGGTAAACCAATGCTGACACTGCTACTTGGATACCGATTTTGAACAGGGTTAATATAATCAATTTATTACGTCCCACTGTCCTATCACTGGGTTGATCCTTAAGGCTCAGTCTCATCCCATAAAGCTGCTGTACCAGTATGAAGGTTAACACACCATAGAAGTAAAAGCTATCCTCCATAAAGAGGATAATAAGATCTGAAATCACGGTAAAAAAAAGAGCTGAACGAAGCAAGAACAGCTCTTTACCCGCGTCCTCGCTCCGCCTCAGCAATGTATAGCATAAGCACAATATAACAACACCAAATTTTATTCTGTTCGATAGGCTGATACCTGTTCCAGTAATATCGAGAGCAAGAAATGCACTATAAAGGACTCCCTGCATTCCTACAAATATAAATATCCAGTTGCTTCTCTTCATAATTATCTTTCCTATCAAGCCCGT
>DATESP010000036.1:0-19407 GCA_035270645.1 Mobilitalea sp.
CATGGAGTTGAATGTGTACCCTATGTAGAGAAATATGTTAGAGGTATGAAAGAATCAATAGAAAGTATATAAGATTATATTGATGTGATGATTATATTGATGTGATGATTATATCGATGTGAATATATTGAAATAAATATATTGAAATGATTATATCGAAATGAATATATTGAAATGATTATATTGATAATTACGCAGTTAGAGAATGCCAATTAATATTATTGATAGAAGGTGAGTGTATATATATGATTAAAAGCATATTACAAAAATTAACTTCAAAGGAAAATCTGACTGCTGAGGAAGCCTACAGTCTAATTGTTGCCATAAAGAATGATGAATTAAGTGATGTACAGATTGCCGGCTTTCAAGTAGCCCTATTGATGAAGGGACCTACGCTAATTGAAATAACAGCGATTGCACAGGCGATGAGGGACAATTGCATACGAATTTCTCCGAAGGTTGACGGAGAGCTTATGGATACCTGTGGTACGGGCGGAGGCTTAAGTACTTTTAATATATCTACTGCAGTATCCTTCGTAGCTGCCGCAGGAGGAATACCTGTTGCTAAGCATGGAAGCAGATCCATATCCAGTCTTTCTGGCAGTGCCGATGTATTGGAAGCATTGGGTGTACAAATTAATCATAGTCCAAAGGCTGTCGAGAAAATGATTGAAGAAGTCGGAATTGCTTTTCTATATGCACCCTTATTCCATCCGGTTATGTGCAAGGTTCTTCCTCCAGAGCAGAACCTGGGAATAAAGACAATATTTTATACTATAATTGGCCCCTTGATTAATCCCTCACAAGCTTCCATGCATGTCATGGGAGTCTATAAGCCGGAGCTTTTGGATACAGTATCGAAAGTAGCAGCTTCTATTGGATATACTAGGGCTCTATTTGTACATGGATTAGACGGTTTGGATGAGATATCTCTGATTGGTAAAACCAGAATAAATGAATTAAATCATGGGGTGATTACTTCATATGAGATAGCACCTGAGGATTTCGGCTTTAAACGTTGTAAGCTTTCCGATATAGCTACTGGGACACCGGAGGCCAATGCAGTTATGATACGTGATGTATTTTCTGGTAAGGATAAGGGACCTAGGAGGCAGGCTGTAATACTAAATGCAGCAGGAGCTTTGATGATTGGAGATAAGGCAGCCTCCTTTAAAGAAGGCATCCGTGTTGCGGAAGAAATAATCGACAGCGGTGCTGCACAGGACAAATTAAATCAGTTCATAGAAGCCTCCCATGCATTCAAAATGATATAATAGTATGGATGGATCAACTTTAAAAGGTGAAATGGATGAATCAACTGAAAAAGGTAATATGGTTAAATCAGTTGAAAAATGCTATTGGATTATGAGAATGTAAAATTATATGGATAAATCAGTTGGAAAATACAATTGGATTATGAGGATTTAAAATTATATGGATAGACTTATTGAAAAAAATAATGTTAGTTCAAGAAGATGCACAAATGCTCTTTGGAAATACTATAACCAAGGTAGGATACCAGTTATTCCGGATATAAAGTATAAATCGCCGGGAGAGGGTGAATTGCTTCAAGGAAGGGATCCCGTACAATATGCTTTAGCTTTGCAAGAAGCTGGGGCACCTGTCATCTCTGTTGTGACAGAGACAGATCATTTTGGCGGCTCACTATCGATGTTATCACAGATTGCAGGAGCAGTAAGCGTACCGGTTATTTGCAAGGATTTCATAAAGAGTAGAGAGCAGCTTATGGAATGTGCCAGCCATGGAGCAGCAGGTGTTCTACTCATGGCTTCAATTATGGATAGGGCACAACTAGAGTATCTCATCCATGAAGCATTGGAACTTGGTTTGGAGCCCTTGGTGGAAACCCATCAGGAGTCTGAGATAAATTATGTTATGGAGCTGCCAATCTCCTTTCTTGGCATCAACAACCGCAATATACTGGAATGGGAGACTGATAATGGAACAGTAAAGACTACAGAAGGCTTGGCCTGTATGGTAAATACCGATGTGTTCCTGCTCAGTGAGAGTTCAATAACTGATAAGAAGGATGTGCGTGCAGCGGTAAATGTCGGAGCCCATGGTGTACTGGTGGGAACAGCCATTTTGAAGGCGCGCAATCCGATAGAGATGTTTCATAATCTAAGCATTTCAAGATAATTCAATATATATATAGATACAAATTGTAAAATGTGATAAAAACCTGGGAGAGATTAAATTATTTTATTTTCCCTATTGACTTTGACGTTACGTAAAGGTTTATAGTAATCTTGTGAGGAGGTTATGACATGGAATATACAGTGAAAAAGCTTGGTAATATGGCAGGTGTCAGTACAAGGACACTCAGATATTATGATGAAGTAGGAATTCTTAAGCCAGCAAGAATTAATTCATCAGGATATCGGATATACGGGCAAGCTGAGGTAAACATGTTACAGCAAATATTATTTTATCGTGAGCTTGGTGTCAGCATAGAGGAGATTAAGGATATCGTTACTTCTAAAAGCTTTGATATAACAGCTGCACTCCGTGAACATCATGAAAAGCTTCTCACAAAGAGACATCTATTGGATCAATTAATCGCAAATGTTGAGAAAACCATATGTATGTCGGAAGGGAGAATTAAAATGAGTGATAAAGAGAAATTTGAAGGCTTTAAAAAAGATATGATTGAAAAGAATGAGAAGAAATATGGTAAGGAAATCCGTGAAAAGTATGGTGAGAACACAATTAATACGTCCAATGCAAAAATGATGAAAATGACAGAGGAACAATATGCTGAGTTTGAAAAGGTAGGTAAGGAATTAGAGGACACTCTTGAGGCTGCGTATCAGACAGGTGATCCGGCAGGGGAATTAGGACAAAAGGCAGCAGAACTTCACCGTAAATGGTTATCCTTTACCTGGAGCAGCTATAGTAAGGAAGCCCATGCAGGTCTTGCCAGGATGTACGCAGAGGATGAAAGATTTACAGCCTACTACGATAAGAAACAACCAGGTACAGCAGTGTTCTTACGAGATGCAATTCTGTTATATACTGGAATAAAGGATTGATTTCAAACCAATTTACTATCACGAATAATAAAAGATAGAGCATTAACAAATAGCTAAGCTATTCTCTTAATGCTCTATCTTTTTGTTCTTTAGATTGTAAAAGCTATATGTACTAAAGACTGGTATGTACTAAAGACTGGTATGTACTAAAGCTTGGTATGTACTAAAGCTTGATATGTACTAAAGCTTGGTATGTACTAAAGACTGGTATCTACTAAAGATTGGTATCTACTAAGGACTGGTATCTACTAAAGATTGGTATCTACTAAAGACTGGTATCTACGAGCTTAATATTAAATTTGTATTGATTATGTAAGGTAATAGTAGTTTTTCCGATTATTAATTAATAAATTCATAGTTGACATATAATAATATACGTTATATAGTATCGTATAAAGAACAATATTATATATTGAAAGGGGCAGTAAGTAAGTGAAGGTGGGGTTCCTATTCACTTGCCATGTTAATGGGAGTAAAAATGCTGACAGTCATGAAATTAACAATCGCGAACATCAAACAAAAGAAATTTCGTTCCATACTTATCATTATGTCCATCATCCTATCGGTGGCTTTGATGTACACTGTATTATCGCTATCTAGTTCAATAACTAAGATATTTGAACACAAAATCAAAAAAGAGGTTGGAAACGCTAAATTTATGCTTTTACCAAATGAGGATTCCGGAGAGCAGTATATTCCTGAATTGGATTTTACAGGAATTGAGGGAATTGAATATGGAATTAGTCTGGTATCTGCTTATGGATACTCTGAGATTGATAATGACAAGGTGCCAATCGCTTTTACCGGAATGATTGCAGAGGATTATAAAAATGTCTATGGACTGGATATTCTTCAGGGTAACTCAGAAGAATTAACTGGAAATCAGGTATGGATTGGGAAAGAGACCGCCTCCAAATATGGGGTCAGTCTCGGAAGTGAGTTAGTAGTTACAATAGGTGGAGTAAGCAGCACCTTCCAAATTTCAGGAATCCTTGAGGACGAGAACAATAATCTGGGATACGAGCCCGGTATTCTTGAATTAGTGACTGATCGAAAAACTCTAAGCAGTACCTTAGGAGTAGAAGATAAAGTCAGCTCATACTATGTCAAATATCTTCCGGGAACAGACAGCAGTTCATTCCATGCTAACCTTAAGAATGAGTTTCCTGAATTTTATGTTAAGAATGTAACCGATATGAAGGAATTAGCATCTATGATTACAATGATAGTGTCCAGCCTTTTTCTTATGGTTATGGCAGTTATCATGGTAAGCGCCTTTATAATCTATTCCTCCTTTAAAATCATTTCAATTGAGAGAATGCCACTAATGGGAACGCTTAGAAGTATTGGAGCTACCCGTAAGACTACAGTGAGAATAATGCTTTCAGAAGGCTTATTCTATGGCATCATAGGAGGATTATTAGGCAATGGCCTTGGAATCGCTATATTATCTGTTACTATGGAAATGATGTTCCGTAATTTTGGATATAGTGTCGAGAATATATCCTATGTTAATGTAAACTATCTAATAGTCGCTCTAATTATTGCTATGATCTTATCGGTAGGTAGCGCAATGCTACCAATCATCAAAACCAGTAAGCAATCAATTCGAAGTATTATTTTTGTGGAAATTCATAATAAGAAAAATTTCTCATTATATAAAACCCTAACGGGATTTATTCTAGTGGCTGCTGGATTTTTTATGTTTCGGATTGCACCTATAAAGCTACAGGTGACTATAGATTTCTTGGGTATCATTATGGTGACGGTTGGTTGTGCATTACTTATTCCTATCCTATCAAGTATTCTGTCAAAAGTAATATCGCTATTATTCAGACCATTTTATAAGGATTCCCTCGGGATAGTAATAGCCAATCTAAAAAATGACCGAACTATGATGAATAATATTATGCTCTTAGCCATGGGATTGGGTGTAATACTAATGATTAATAGTTTTAGTTCCGCAGTAAGCACCTCTGTAGGGGATTTATATTCCTTGAATAAATCGGATGCTCAGGTTTCCTCTGACATGGATAAGGAATTTATAAGTAAGGTATCTGAAGTCAAAGGAGTTGAGCATGTATATGTTACAAAGAGTATTCTGAATGTCAAAGCAAATGATGGCACAATTACCCTTAATTTTCTTGAAGGAATGGACGGAAAAGGATACTCAGAATATGCCTGGGATGAATTCGGTAAATATCTGAATGAGGACATATTAGAGGAATTTACTAGTAAAAGAAGCGCCTTAATTTCACAATATACAGCTAGAAAATATAACCTTGATAAGGGCGATTTATTAGAAATAGATATAAACGGAAAGACAGTCTCATATGAAATTATAGAAATTGTCCCTTCTTTATGGAATAATGGAAATATGACCTTCGTTTATGAGTCTTTTCTGGAGGAGGATACAGGTAATAAGAACTATCAAAATATGTATTTGAATTTTACAGAAGAGGCTGATATGAAGAATGTCATACAGGAGATTAAGGAGCTGATGCCCTATGGTATCCTGCCAATTCAAACCCATGAAGAAATGAGGTCTGAGAATAACCAAAGGAATAATGGAGTGATATTTATGATGAAGGCAATTTCAGTCATAGCCATGTTCATTGGTGTAGTTGGTATTCTAAATAACTTTACAATAAGCTTTTTGAGTCGTAGGAAGATTATAGCTACACTTCGTTCCCTGGGTCTAAGTAGGAAGAAAACAATTCGTAACATGCTTTTTGAAGCCTTTGTTTGTGGTACATTGGGAACTGTATGTGGTCTGGCCATGGGTACTGTATTATTTAAAGCCTTAGGTTATTTGCTGGAGGCCCTTGGAATCCCTTCTGAATTTGTTTATTCTAATATAAATGATTATCTGTTTGTACTGATATCAGGTATTACGTTATCGTTACTTTCAGCCATACTCCCAGCAAAGAGTGTAGTAAAAGAGAATATAGTTGCAGGACTACGATATGAGTAGCAAGATAATTTCAAGATAATAAACCAGAAGAATAAGAAGAATATTAAGAAGAATAAAAATAAAAATAGCAACAGAAAATAAAAAGATAACTTGAAAAATAGCCAGAAGAGTAACAGGAATAACATCCAGAAGAATAACCAGAAGAATATCAAGAAGAATAACCAGAAGAATAGCAAGAGGAATTACAAGTTTATTATAGGTATTACATGATTGATATATGCAGGATATAAATTATAGAAGGAGAGAATCAGACATGGAAAAAGTAATTGAGCTAAAGAAACTAAACAAAACATATAAGAATGAAGAGTTAACTGTTGATGTGATAAAGAATATCAATTTGGATATATATAAAGGCGAGTTTGTCTCCATCATGGGGCCCAGCGGTTCGGGTAAAAGTACATTACTTTATCTTATGGGGGGCTTGGAGAAGCCTACTACCGGGAGTATTATGGTGCAAAATGAATATCTTGAGAAGATGAGAGATACACAGGAAAGCGCTATGAGATGTAATTCTATTGGCTTTGTATTTCAGTTTTATAATCTTGTGCCACATCTGACGGTAGAGGATAATATTCTGTTACCCGTCTTACTGAATGGTGGAAGGAAGAAAGCTTATGCGGACAGGTTGAAGCATTTGCTCAAGGTGGTTGGTTTGACGGACAAGAGAAAAACCTACCCGACCAGATTGTCAGGTGGACAGCAGCAAAGAGTGGCAATTGCTAGAGCTCTTATCAATGACCCTGATATTATTCTTGCGGATGAACCCATCGGTAATCTTGACTCCAAGACTGGAACCGAGATTATGGAACTCTTTCGAATGATTAATCAGAAGGAGGGAAAGACCGTGATCCAGGTAACTCACTCAAAGGAAGCAGCATTATACGGGAATCGAATTATAAATGTAAAGGATGGTGAATTAGAAGCTGAAATTGTCAATTAAAAATACACTAGTTGATAAATTATGATTACTGTAATATAATTAATATTACTAATATAAATTGTGGTTGCCAAAGGGCAGCAGAAATTATGAATTATCATGAGCAGGAACCAATATGAAGAACAAAAAAAGAAGATTGGCAATAAAAAAATCAAATAGACAAAAGAATAGTAAGTGTAAGAATGTGTATATTGTACTGACGCAGACACAGACCTATCCAGCAAGAGCAATCCATCTATATACGAATGAGCCATATGCTCATGCATCTATTGCATTTGATGACGAACTTGATGAGATGTATAGTTTTGCGAGGAGGGGTACTTGGAATCCGTTCAATGCAGGATTTATTGCGGAAGATATTAACAACGGAATATATGCTAAATTTCGTTCAACCACCTGTAATATTTACCGTCTGAAGATTACCGAAAATCAATACACTAAACTAAGAGAAGAAATTGAGATATTTAAGCAAAATAAAGATGATTATTCCTATAATTTTCTTGGTATACTGGGAGTAGCACTTAATATACCTGTAAAATCAAAACAGAGGTATTTTTGCTCACAATTTGTCGCATATGTATTGGAACGTAGTGATATTAAGATATTTAATAAAAATTACGCATTGGTAAAGCCTCGGGATATACGTTTGAATCCTAAATTGAAATCCATTTATCGTGGAAAGCTGGCAGAATATCGAGTGAAAAGAAATGAATATTTGGTAACTAAATCATAAATTTCATAACGCTATAATACTTGCACACTAACCTACATAAACCATTTAAAGTTTTGCATGACATATGCCTATTACATGATGTCAATGCAGGACTTTTTTGTTGTTGATGGTATTTGGATTAGGTTGATTGTTTACAACAGAAATAGGGCTTCTTAATTAAGCAGCCCTATTATCCGGCATATAATTTACAAGTATTGTGTTCATTTAGATCTGTTTTGTAACGCATATCATATAAGCAAGGCAGTCAGACGAGTGCTTTTTAATTATTTTAATGGGTTTGTTCTGCCCTGGGGATACCATCACTAGAATTGGTTTGTTGTTTTTATTTACCCATACCAGCATTGGATAGAGATATTGTCCATTTACCTTTAACCATTCTGTATTTGTGACCAGTTCATCATAATTAATTAGATGAAAATAACCTTTGGTATATGCTTCACAACTCATGCAGGGGTCCATGGGATATGCGGTTAGTTGATTGATAAAAGTAAAGGCTTCACGATTATCATTGATAAAGATATTCCCGGACATTATGGATCTGAGTTCCTCGGCTATCGGAGGTTCTTTAGAGGAAACAGGTTCAGGACATCTTTTCCGCTGACCCAGACCACATACGTGAAGCTTGCACTTTTTATCTGAATTTTGACCATAAGATACAGCCATAGTATCATTCCTTTCGGTTTGTATAGAATAATTTATGTGACCAGTCTCGAATCAGTGCATACTATGACGAAAAATATGATATAAATAAAGTTAGAAAACCGCACTACAGCTTTGTAGAGATTAATATAAATAGAAAAATAGCAGATCATTACCCAATTGGATAATTATCTGCTATTCTTAATTAGCAAGCATGATCTTGATGACATTGATAGCTTCCTCAGTCATAACATCATAATTAAGGTATTCATGATGATGATATACTATTTCATGGACAAGATTCTCAACCATATTAATAATAAGATGTGCTTTTTCATATGCATTTGTTGGCCTGATGTCATACTCTTCCAAATTAGTAACTAATTTCTGAGCCATAGATGCCTGGAAACGGCAGAAGAGTTCACTAATATCTTCATCTGTATGAGCTAAGGCCTGCATTTCCTCATGGACTGATTTCACTAGAGTGTGCGAGTGGGTCATCATAACGATTATCTGTCTGACTATATCATCGAGTACTAACGGTGTCTTAATCTTACTTATCTGCTCAAATAGAGGAGAAGCAATGTTATCATAGTATGTTTCAATGGAAAGTATAAAGATGTCCTTCTTATCTTTAAAATAGCTATATACAATTCCGGTGGATACTCCAGCAAGCTTTGCTATCTCTACTGTATTCGTATTATAATAGCCTTTTTCGCTGAATAATTGGTAGCCTGCCTCAATTATTCTATTCCTTTTATCTATAGAACGCTGCTGTACTGGTTCTCGAATTATTTGGTTTCCCAAATTTTCTCACTCCCTTCATTAGTGACTATATAACTAATTATAATAATCAAATTCATTTAAGTCAATTCAAATATATGAAATTAACTTCATATTTCTTGAAAATCGTAAAAATATTATTATTTAATATGAAATAAGTTTCATATTTATATTGACATTCATATATTGGCATTATATAATTGTCAGAACGTGAAAGATAGTTCATGTTTGTGGTAAGTAATTTCACCCTGTAAAATAGTACTCACAAGTATTTAAATTACAAACAAGACTCTATCCATTCAACAAGAAGTGAAAGCATGACACTAATTTTTTTGGACGCCGATGAGGGGCGTACACTTAATGTGTGAAAAGTAGGCGCAGAAATGAGGTAATTATGAGCATAATAGAATTGAAAGAGGTTACAAAGGAATATGATTTGGGTGAGAAAAAGTTACTTGCAGCAGATAAGATTAGCTTTACGATTGAGGAGGGTGAGTTTGTTGTAATCCTTGGTCCTAGTGGTGCAGGAAAATCTACCGTATTAAATCTGCTTGGAGGAATGGATTATGTAACTTCAGGTGAAATAAGCATTAAGGGTAAGAACATTTCAAATTATAATGATGATCAATTGACGGAGTACAGGGCTGCCCATATAGGTTTTATCTTTCAATTCTACAACCTAATACCTACATTAACAGCACTAGAGAATGTATCGTTGACAAAGAATATTGTTAAGAATCCTTTGGATGCAGGAGAAGTGTTATCCTCGGTTGGTCTTGGTGAGCATTTAAATAAATTCCCTGCACAGCTGTCAGGGGGAGAACAGCAGAGAGTATCAATAGCCCGTGCCATAGCAAAGAATCCGACTATGTTGCTCTGCGATGAGCCGACAGGTGCATTAGATTCTGAGACAGGAGTTGTAATCCTAAGTCTTCTTCAGAAGATGAGTAGGGAAAACCACAAAACTGTAATTATTGTAACGCATAATGCAAATCTGGCACAGGCAGCTGACAAAGTGATTCGAATCAAGAATGGAAAACTTCGAGACATCACCATCAATCCAGAACCTTTGGATGTTAGCGAGGTGAGCTGGTAATGCTACTTAGAAAAATGCTTCGTGATATGAAACTACATAAAACCCAATTCATATCTATCTTCCTTATGTCTCTGTTGGGAGTATACGTCTTTGCAGGAATAGGGAGTGAATGGTATGGTATGCAGACTACTGCCGAAAAATATTATAAAGAGAATAATCTTGCAAATGCCTGGATTTATGGTAATGGCTTCTCTGAAGAGAGTGTAGATGCAATTACAGATTTACAAGGTGTTACAGCCGTGGAACGTAGACTCACCTTAGAGGGAACAGCAGAGCTTGATAAAAAACCGGAAATGACAATTCATTTTATTGAGGGAGATCAGATCTCAAAAAGCCATTTAATTGATGGAGATAAAATATCTTTAGATAAGGATGGAATTTGGTTGGATTATCTATTTGCCGAGGCTAAGGATCTGAAGGTGGGAGATAGTATTACCGTGTCTGCATACGGTATCAGCTTATCAAAACCCATACTTGGTACGGTTATGAACCCGGAATATGTATATGCACCAGGTGGAAGTGATATCCTACCAAATCATGATAATTATGGTTTTGCATACCTATCCTATAAAGCATTTCCCGGTACAGAACCTATAGTATATAATGAAATGCAGATTACTACAGACAGAAAGATTGATCTTACAATGCAAGAGGCAATCGATACAGCATTGGACGGAAAATATAGTATATTATTAACCAGAAAACAGAATTCAAGCTATATGCAGCTTAATACAGAGATAGAGGAACATAAAGCGATGGGAGGGATCTTTCCTGTTATATTCTTGGTGGTGGCGCTGTTAACTATCCTAACTACTATGGCAAGACTGGTAAACAATCAAAGGACTCAGATTGGAATCCTAAAGGCTATCGGGTATAAGAAAAAGATTATAATTTATCATTATGTATCCTATGGTATATGGATAAGCTTAGCAGGTGCGGCATTAGGTGTAGTCCTTGGGCCATTAACCCTACCATACTTGTTCTATGAACCGATGAAGACTATGTTTACACTGCCACAGTGGAAACCGGCTATATCATTATCAATTATCATCATGGCAGTTATGTCAGTTGTATTATGTACAATTACAACTTATATGGCTTGCAAAAATAATTTAAAGGATACACCGGCACAAGCTCTCAGACCGAAGCCCCCAAAGGCAATGAAGCATAGTGTAATCGATAGATTAATTATATGGAAGAAGTTTGGCTTTAACTCACAATGGAATCTTAGGGATGCTTTCCGTAGTAAGCTCCGTTCTATCATGGCAATCGTTGGCGTAATGGGCTGTACTGCACTTCTGGTATGTGCCTTTGGTATGCAAGACAGCATGGATGAATTTAAGGTATGGAATTTTAGCAAGATAAGCCGTTTCGAAACGAAAGTTAACCTGTCTGATAGTTATACAGAGGAACAATTTAATTCTATCATGGAAGAGTATAATGGAGAGGCTATGATGGAAGGTGCCGTGGAGCTGAAGGTAAATGATTTTAGAAAGAGCGGTGAGCTTCTTGTTACAGATCATGTAACCCTGATTCAGAGTTACAATTCCTCGAGAAAACATTTTGAACTCCCTGAAGATGGAATATCCATTAGCTATAAGATGGCAGATAGTTTGCAGGTTGAAGAAGGAGATGAGATATCTTGGCGCGTATACGGAGATACTGAATGGAGAACTGGTATAATAAATGCAATATATCGGACACCGATAGCACAGGGAATCACAGTATTCAGGGAGGAATTTGAAAAGTCAGGCTATCAGTTCAAGCCGACTGCAGTACTAACCTCAGATAACATAATTAAGGAATTTTCAGAGAAAGAAACCGGTGTAAGTAAGGTATGGACAAAAAAAGAGCTGACAGATAGCTTTGAAACAACAATGGAGGCAATGGATCTCTTAATCTATGTACTGATTCTGGCAGCAATTGTACTTGCAGTTGTAGTACTATATAACCTTGGAGTTCTGTCCTTTACCGAAAGGCAAAGAGAGCTGTCAACCTTGAAGGTAATCGGCTTCAAGACCAGACTTGTTCGGACGTTACTTCTGACTCAGAATATGTGGATGACGACAATAGGAGTGCTACTTGGTATTCCAGTTGGGATCTGGCTTCTAGGATATGTCTTGAAATATATGGGAGAGAGCTTTGATTTTATTGTATCGGTTAGATTAATATCCTATGTATATAGTATCTTGGGGACATTTTTGGTATCAGTATTGGTGAATCGATTATTTTCTAGGAGAGTTAAGAGCTTAGATATGGTAAGTTCATTAAAAGGAGTGGAGTAACTCATCTTGTAATTTGGTATGGTGCATGTCGTAATACTTTATGAAACAGATGAAATATATGGAACATGAAACATATGGAACATATGAAACATGAAACATGAAACATGAAACATATGGAACATATGATACATGAAACATGAAACAGATGAAACATATGGAACACGAAACAGGCTGTGAACCTTGATTTATAAGGTTGTCACAGCCTGTTTATTTAATAAAAATGATCTATATACAGTTTAGCCGAATAGCGCGGGATCCTTAGCATTTTTCACTTGATCAAATTTATTCTTTCCAATATGGCAATAGCCGCTTGGATTTTTATCAAGATATTTCTGATGGTATTCTTCTGCAAGGTAGTAATTGCTTAACGGTAACACCTCAATTGCGATGGGTTCTTTATAATCCTTCTGAAGTTTATTGATGGAAGAACGAATGGTGTCTATATCCGTCTCATCAATATAATATATCCCTGTACGGTACTGTGAGCCGATATCTCCACCCTGACGGTTGACTGAGGTAGGATTAATGACATCATAATATAAGGTCAGGATAAAATCTAGGCTAATGCTCTTCGGATTATAGATAACCCTTACCGTCTCTGCATGGCCGGTATTATTATGACATACTTCTTCATAGGTCGGATTTACTGTATTACCATTCGCATATCCGACATCAGTCCTAATAATCCCGGGTATTCCAGCTAAATACTTTTCAGTGCCCCAGAAGCACCCCCCAGCAAGATAGATTTCTTTTGTGTTCTCTATTTGATTCATATTTGGCCTCCGTTCTGTAATATTTATATGTCTATAGTATAATGAAATATTGTAAATTACAATCTGATAATGTATTAATATATACGCTGAAACCAGTAACTAGAAACAAGCTAGAAACAAGCATTAATAAAAACTAAGAAGTATTATTGACAAATAATTTATTCTGCTCTATAATGACTATTAATATTATTTTAGTCAAATAGTAAGAAATGAGGTGAATACATGCCAAAGAAATTCTCAGATACTGAGAAGGAATATATCGTTAAACGTCTGAAAGAGGAAGCAATGAGCTGTCTTGCCATCTACGGTGTTAGGAAAACTACAGTGGATGAGCTTGTAAAGAGGGTGAATATTCCAAAGGGGACATTCTATTTATTTTATGAATCTAAGGAATTGCTATTATTTGATGCTATCAGAGAACTGCATGATGAATTCGAGGCACAGTTACAAAAGGAAATGCGATGCTACTCAAATGGCATTACTATTGAAGGCTTAACAGATTTGCTATTTAAGGCTTATAAGCAAGTTAATAATACAGGTCTCATGTTGATTATGACAAATGGTGAGTTGGAATATCTAATGCGTAAATTACCAGAGAAAGCAGTGAAAGAGCATCTTGTACAGGATGACATCAATATCGAACAGCTCTTTTCATTCCTCTTGCAAGGAGATAAATCTATGGGGGATAGAGAGATTGAGACTTTTAGTGGTGCTTTAAGAGCAGTGTTTATGACCATGATGTATAAGCGAGAGATCGGGGAACAAATATATGATGATGTAATTCGAGTAATGCTTAAAGGCATAGTAATGCAGATTATGGAGGAAAAATCCTCCCTTGAGAATGGAGAATAATTATGATTAAGGTAAAGAATCTGGCATTTAGTTATACGAAACAACCTTTTCTAGAAAATATCAGTTTCGAGGTTGCTAGGGGTGAAATCTTTGGTTTCTTAGGCCCTTCTGGAGCGGGTAAGAGTACCTTACAGAAGATTCTAACCGGATTAATCACCAATTATACCGGTAATGCTATAGTCAATAATGTTGAAAGTAAAAATCATGATGACAGCTTTTATGAAGAGCTTGGTGTGGACTTTGAATTTCCAAGCCTATACGAGAAATTAACAGCAAGGCAGAACCTCAGATTTTTTGGTTCGCTTTATTCGAAAAAACTCAGAGACCCAGAGGAACTATTGAAGAGGGTGGGACTACTTTATGATGCAGATAAGAGGATCAGTGAATTCTCAAAGGGCATGAAGTCAAGACTTAACTTTATCAAGGCCTTATTACATGATCCGGAGATCTTATTTCTGGATGAACCGACTAGTGGCTTGGATCCTTCTAATAGTAGAGATATGAAGAATATCATCCTGGAGGAAAAGAATAAGGGCAAGACCATTATACTTACCACTCACAATATGAACGATGCAGCTGAGCTCTGTGACAGAGTAGCTTTTATAGTGGAGGGTAAAGTGAAGGCATTAGATACTCCACATAATCTGATTATGTCAAAGGGCGCTACTAAACTTACTTATACATTTTATGATAAGAAGGAAATTACAAAGGGATGCTTGCTTCAGGAGACATCGGAAGATAACAAACTGGCAGAATTGATACATACAAATAAGCTTTTATCCATCCATAGCAGTGAACCGACGCTCAATGATATTTTTATTGATGTGACGGGGAGAGGATTGCAATGAGAATAAAAAACTTAATTTATGGGGATATTCATTTTCAATTTAAGTATGGCTTTTATTTGGTCTATCTTATATTTACCATATTTTATATTTGCCTACTCTTTGCATTTCCAGAGGGGGTACGAAGCAAGGTAGCTACATTGATGATCTATACTGATCCGGCAGCAATGGGATTGTTCTTTATGGGAGCTATAGTATTATTTGAGAAGAGCCAGAGAGTTATGAATTCCATTGCAGTATCACCGGTTTCTGTAGCAGAATACATCATATCCAAGGTGATTTCCCTTGGAATTATTGGAACTATAGTTGGTAGTATAATCGCTCTAGCTTCTGGGGCAGATAATATTCTCTCCATAATAACAGGTATATTTTTAGGGTCAGTGATATTTTCATTGTTTGGACTGATGGTAGCATCTTTGGTTAGCAGCTTGAATCAATTTATGGTGGCTACGATACCATTTGAAATTCTATGTATGCTTCCACCTATGATTTATCTTTTTGGCTTTCGAAATCAACTCATGTTGCTTCATCCGGGATGTATAGTAATTCGTTTACTCGAGGGAGAGGGTTTAAATGAGCCGCTGCGACTTCTCTATCTATGCCTGTGGATTATAGGGATTTACCTTATTACCTACCGTATTGTTCAGAAAATGTTCGCTTCTGTGGGAGGTGCTAAGCTATGATAATTTCACGAAAAGCTCTGATAAATTCCTTTAGACAATATATATCTCTGATATATAAGGATGCCATGCTGATAATGCTAATGCTTGCACCTTTATTGTGTGGTTTGTTCTTTAAATTTGGTATTCCATATGCTCAGGAACTGATTGAACACTATTTTGAAATGGAAGATATATTTGTACCTTATTACTTGCTCTTTGACCTATTCCTTGGAAGCATTACCCCATTGTTGTATTGCTTTGCTTCCGCTTATATCATTCTGGGAGAAATAGATGATGGAATATCCGGTTACCTATCAGTCACTCCGCTTAGTAAAAAGGGTTATCTGATATCCAGATTAGGCTTGCCGACATTGATTGCTTCCTTGGTATCCCTAGCAGCAATCTCGATATTCTCATTAAGTGAAATATCAATAATGTATAGAATAGGGATATCCATAATGGGAGCTTTTCTTGGTTTTATGGAAGCATTACTGGTGGTGTCAATTGCAGGTAACAGGGTTGAGGGGTTAGCTGTATCAAAGCTGTCGGGCTTGTTCTTTCTTGGTTTGCCAATTCCTTTCTTTGTAAAGGATGGAGTACAATATCTGGTTTCATTCTTGCCCTCGTTCTGGGTAGCCAAATATGCCATTGATCATAATGTAGTCTACATGTTAATTAGTATAGTAGTATCACTTGTATGGATTAAGCTGCTATATAAAAGGTTAATTAGAAAACTATACTAGAAAGCTTTTTCAGAAAGGGTTACTAGACATAGATACAAAAAGAGGGAAGCCAGCTTCGATAGAAGTTGGCTTCCCTCTTAAGTAGTGAGCTATAAGATTGTAGATTTATATACTCTCACTTAATTCTAGAATTCTTTTTGATTATTTCTTTCGGAATTTCTCATAAATAATTTAATAATTTCATTAACTATCAGAGGCATTAAAGCAAAGCCGATTACAATACCCCAGTCTCTGAGACTAATATTATGCACCTGGAAGGCATCCGCTAATACAGGAACTGAGATAACCACAAGCTGGAGAAATAACCCGACGATTATCGAACCGATTAGGAATTTGTTCTTGAATAAACCAACCTGAAAGATGGATTTTGTAGTATGGCGCATTGACAGCGAGTAGAAGAGCTGTGAAGCTGCGAGAACTACAAAGGACATGGTTCTTGCATAGGTCAAAGCGGCAGTAAAGTTAGGATCATCGAGTGTATTTCCTATGTCTCGGAGGGAGTATCCATGCTCACTAAGTCCAAAATAGAAAGCAAGTAAGGTTAGGAGACCAATTAATGCACCACCTAGTACTGCTCTTGCACCAGCACCTCTAGCAAAGAAGCTCTCCTTAGGATCCCTTGGCTTGTGTTTCATGACATCGTGGTCGCTGGGGTCAACTCCCAAGGCGATAGCAGGTAGAGAATCCGTAATAAGGTTGATCCATAAAAGCTGTGTTGCAAGCAATGGCACCGGCCAATTAAATAGTATGGATAGGAAGATTGTGATTACTTCACCCAGATTACAGGAGAGCAGGAAGATAACTGCTTTCTTGATGTTGTTGTAGATATTACGGCCTTCTTCGATGGCATTAACTATGGTTGAGAAGTTATCATCAGTTAAGATCATGTCACTGGCACCCTTGGCAACGTCTGTGCCGGTAATACCCATGGCAACACCAATATCAGCATATTTAAGTGAAGGAGCATCATTTACGCCGTCACCAGTCATGGATACTATGTTACCTTTGGCTTTAAAGGCTCTGACTATCTTAACCTTATGCTCAGGGGAGACTCTGGCAAATACCCTATACTTATCAATATTTGTGGCAAAATATTCCTCAGAGAGAGCATCTATCTCTGTGCCGGTTATACTTTCCTCTAGGGAGGTAGCAATACCAAGCTCTTTGGCTATCGCAACTGCCGTATTCTTATGGTCACCGGTAATCATGATTGGTGTTATACCGGCATTCTTAGCTTCTGTGATGGAATCTCTTACCTCAAGTCTCGGAGGATCAATCATTCCGACAAGACCAATAATCGTCAGCTCATTCTCCATTTCAGAGGTGTTAAGAATTTGGTCGGTATCCTTATAAGCAGCACCAAGAACTCGGAGAGCATTATTAGACATTTCTTCAGTTTTCTTAAGATAATCTGCTTTTAATTCCTCAGTTAGAGGGACAACCTGTCCATTGACCAATGCATGAGTGGAGAGCTTTAGAAGATTATCGATGGCACCCTTCGTATGGACACGGTATCCGGCTCCTTCTTTATTAAGAGTGGACATCAGCTTACGGTCGGAATCAAAGGGAAATTCGGAAACCCTCTTATGCTGTTCATTTAAGGTTGCTCTGGTCATATTATACTTGTCTCCGAGGATAATTAATGCAACCTCAGTGGGATCACCCGTTCCCTGACCATTCTCATAGGTAGCATCAGAACATAGAACCAGGGTTTTTATCAAATCATTAGCATCGGAGGAGCCTACTACACCAGTAATACCCTGTTCGACATCCAGAAAAGCTCCCTGGGTATAATGTTTAACAACGGTCATCTTATTTTGTGTAAGGGTACCTGTCTTATCAGAACAGATAATATTCACGGAGCCTAGGGTCTCAACAGCAGGCAGCTTCTTAACGATAGCATTGATCTTCGACATTCTGGTAACACCGAGTGCCAGTACGATGGCTACTATAGCTGCCAGGCCTTCCGGAATAGCGGCAACAGCGAGGCTGATTGCAGTTAGGAACATCTCCATAAGATCACGCTTTTGTATTAAGGCGATGACAAAGATTAGCACGCAGATACCGATTGCTAGGTAACCAAGAATTCTACCCAGTTCATCGAGCCTTCTCTGTAGAGGGGTCATCTCATCGTTATCTTCATCAAGTATCTTAGCAATCTTACCAATTTCGGTTTCCATCGCGGTAGCTACGACTACACCTTCTCCTCTGCCATAGGTAGTCAGAGTAGACATGAAAGCCATATTTACCTTATCACCAATGGAGGTTTTGGGGTCTGCTAGTACAACTGAGGCATCCTTGCTGCTAGGTACGGATTCACCGGTAAGTGCGGATTCATCAATCTGTAGATTGGCACTTTCAATTAGTCTTAAATCTGCCGGAACAAATCTTCCTGCATCTAAGAGTATGATATCACCTGGCACGACCTCACCTGAGTTGATTTCAAATACTTCTCCACCACGGCGGACCAGGGACTTCGGTGTAGTCATCTTTTGGAGGGCTTCCACCGCTTTCTCAGCTTTGAATTCCTGAACGACACCAATAACTGCATTCAAGATAACAACCAACAGAATAATGATGGCATCAGTGTATTCACCAATTATTACGGTGATTACCACAGCACCAAGGAGAACATAAATCAACATATCCTTTAGTTGCGCTAAGAATAGGGAAATCATGCTCTTTTTCGCCTTACCCTTCAGCTGGTTCATACCATATTGCTCCAACCGCTTTACTGCAGCTTCTTTAGTCAAACCGGTGACGGGGTTGACACCTAATTCCTTATTAACGTCGTCCTGTGATTTTGCAAACCACATATTAACACCTCTTTCGTCGATTTGTATTATTATGAATTATTATGACTATTATGATTCGTATGCGGAAATACTTCATACTTAAATCAGAAGAGTATTAGATGAATTATACCATAGGTAGAATCAGGAATCATTAGAAATTTATGAAAAATATTATTCAAAAATGTCAGCTTCGCAGACATTTTATGAATCATGTATTAAAAATGTAAAAATGCTATC
>DATESP010000037.1:0-4540 GCA_035270645.1 Mobilitalea sp.
GCCCTGCGTGTATTATTACAATTAGACCAAGCTCTGTAGCATAATCAATGATTCTAATCATCTTTGGGTCATCTATGAAGGTCTTCTGATAGTCTGGATGCAGCTTTATTCCAATTAAGCCAAGCTCCTTAATTCGTAATAGCTTGTCCTTATAATCCTCCGTATCCGGATGGATTCCTCCAAAGGAGATTATACCCTCCCGCCCAGTTATCTCTGCCGCATAGGTATTAACAGATTCAAACTGCTCAGGTCTGGTCACGACTGGCAATACCACAGATCTATCTATATTATTCTCCTTCATTGACCTTTTTAATCCTTCCAGAGTTCCGTCTGTAAATGCCTTGATATGTCCTTTAGTCTCCAGAAATTCGATTGTCTTCTTTGCTATCCTATCAGGAAATATATGAGCGTGAAAATCGATAATCATAACGCATCTCTCCATCCTATACTATCTTATAATTTATTCTTAGGGTCTATTCTTAGGGTTTTCCTTCTTAATTACTCTCGTTAATTTCTCTAGTTTGTTCCTCAAGTTTGCTCTTCTCGTTTACTCCCCTAGTTTATCCCTCAAGTTTGTTCTTATTGTTCATTCCTCTAGGTTTATTCCTCAGCTATGAAGCTGTTCTCCATAGTAATGATGCAGTTATACCTCAGGTCCTGCCTTCTTATCTCTTCAACTATTTTTGAAAGTAGCCTCTGCTCCTCCTCCTTCGAGTATGAGAAGGGTATTACCAAATCGAAGATTAAATTAATCTGAAACTCCCCGTTTACGATACGGAAGTCATGAATTGAGGCCTTTGGCTCCAAAGTATTAATTATCTTGATTATCATATCACGTTTATCTAAGACCATTACGTCATTTATTTCAATCGGATCCATATGGATTACCAGAAAAATATCAAGCTTAGCGAGCACATCCCTCTCAATCTGATCTATAGTCTCATGCGCTTTCTCAAAATCTATATTATTCGGAACCTCTGCATGAATCGTAGCCATCTTATGCGTCGGGCCATAGCTGTGGATAATCAAGTCATGGGTACCTATAATTCCGTCATAGCTCTCTACTAGATTCTTGATGTCTTCATAAACCTTACGGTCTATTGCCTGTCCAAGTAAGGGTTCTAGGGTTTCCTTAGCAATCTTTACCCCTGCAATCATAACAAAAATAGATACCACTAGTCCCATATAACCATCTATCATCCATCCAGTCTGCCCTGCCACAATTGCGGATATTATAGTGGCCGTGGTTACGAGTACATCCCCCATAGAATCTGTAGCTGTAGCCTTCATCACCGTGGAATTGATACGGTTACCTAGTTTTTTATTAAATAGCATTAACCATAGCTTCACTAATACGGACAAACATAGGATTCCAACCAGAATCGGCTTGAATTTGACCGCTTCAGGGTTCAGAACTTTGGTAAATGAGCTCTGAAATAGGGAAAATCCAACCTGTAAAACCAAAAATGCAACCGCCAGTGCAGCGATATATTCAAACCTTCCATGTCCGAAGGGATGTTCCTTATCCGCTGGTCTATCTGCTAATTTCACTCCAATAAAACTAATGATGGAAGACCCAGCATCGGACAGATTATTAAAGGCATCTGCCATAACTGAAATACTGTTGATGACTAGACCAACCATTAATTTGACTGCAAATAGTATAATATTACATATCACACCAACAATACTTGATAATATGCCATAGGAGGTCCTTACCGCCTGCTCCTCAACCCTCTCATTGTTCTTTACAAATAAGCGTACCAGTAGTTCTGTCACCTATACTACTCCCTTCGTATTTGCTCATATGCCTACAATTAATCTATAATTTAATCTTTGTCCTGGCAAAGCGAGGTCATTCCAATTCCTATAGTGGATAAAAATCTCGACATATTTCAGCATAAAATGATATTAGTTCTTCTAAATCTTATTGAATTTCTGATTTATATTGCTATAATTGTGTGTATGTATAGAATAGTGCATGAAATAATACTAGCATGCTCCTATAATATATTGTTTTTACTTATATATTACTCTTATTGTCCTATGCATAGAATAATACTAGGTGGTTTTTTACGTGCAGAGTCAGATCAATAGATTTACTATCTGGAAAATACTAGAATAATACTATTTTATCATAAGCAATAAAATAATCAAGCGTAACATTATTGATAATACCCACAAACATCACTGATAATACCCACACATATCGCTAAAGGAGGCAGTTATGATTTGGTTAAAGCGTAAATATCGAAAGCTTATGATGACACATAACCATATCCTTCTACTTCTTGTGGCATGCTATGGGGTATTATTTATCATGACCCTCTTACCCATGTTCAATTATGCACTGACCTTTATCATGAAGCTCTGGGGCCGGAGTTATGTAACATCGGAGAACCTAGTATCCCTCCTAACCTATCCTCCCATGCTACTCCTTATGTTCATATCATTGATCATCTTCAGTATTTATATCCTCTTTATGATGACCACACTTATATTATATACCTTCACCGCTCAGGATAATTTCCACCCCAGTATCACTCAGTTACTTATTGCGGGTTTTAAGGAATCCCTTAGACTACTGCGTTCCGGTAATAAGCTGCTGTTTCTGTTATATTCTATACTTTTTTATCTCTTATTACACGTACCTGTTCTTGCAGGTATTACGTTATATCTCCGTTTTCCAAACGATTTATGGGGTGGGGCTTCCGATCGGCTGTTTATAAAGGGATTAATTCTATTAATACTTATACTCTATAGCATTATTACCTCAATGGGTATATTTGCCTTCCATTACTGTATACATGATGGTCAAAGCCTACCTTCCAGTATCAGACAGTCAAAAAAATTGTTAAAGTCTCACCTTCCAAGGACAGTTAGGACACTTATCCTTTATGAAATCTCTATGATCCTTGCTGTATATATACTTTATTATGTTATGCTGACTATTACTGCCCTCTTCATCTTTCTAATTGTTGATAAGTCCATAGTAATCACAGCTTTTTTATCGGTCTATCCAAAGATAAATTTCTACACCATCATGTTAGCAGGAATTATTTTTCTCATAACTAACATAAATGTGATTTCCTCTCTCTTTCGCACTTACCTACCCCAGGATGGGAACGATTTTTGTACCGTACAGGTGCCGCCGGTTACTTCTGATAGTGAAGCCTATAGATACCGACATCTTCTAGCCGGTATCCTCATATTTGTAATTGCCTTCGGAAGCTTCAGTTTCTATATTACTATTCGGTATGATTCCTTCTATTTGAAAGAAGCTCTGTCAGGCATAATGATCACCTCTCATCGTGGCAATTCATTTATGGCACCAGAGAATACTATACCTGCTCTGGAATATGCTATACAGGCTCATTCTGATTATGCCGAGATTGATATTCAGCAGTGTCTAGATGGTACGATTGTTCTTATGCATGATAGAACTCTTTGGAGAACCACTAGGGATAATAGAGTGCTTACGTCCCTTACTTTAGAGCAGCTGAAGCAATTAGATGCTGGCTCATGGTTTGCCCCTGAGTATATTAATACACCTATTCCAACATTGGAAGAAGCATTTGAATATTGCAAAGGCAAAGTCCGGCTTAATATTGATATCAAATACTACGATAAAAAGGATAGTGGCTTGGAGGAAGCTCTTGTAGCATTAATTGACCAATATGACTTAGAGCGTTCCTGTATTATCTCCTCTATGGATTATCCTGCACTCGTTAAAATCAAAGAGCTTAACCCAAATATTAAAACAGGTTTAATTCTCTCTGTTACATATGGCAATTTATTGGATAAGAAATATGTTGATTTTTACAGTTTACGTTCCTCGTTTATCTCAAAATCCATAGTTGAAAGTGTTCATCATGAAGGCAAGGAAATCCATGCTTGGACTGTAAATCGAACAAATGAACTCGAAAGGATGATGTCTCTTGGTGTAGACAATATTATAACAGATAATCCAATTCGTATCAGAGAGGAGCTTCATCGTGATGATACAGCTGAGACCTTTATTAACCTTCTAAATCGTATGCTGGGAAACCGTTCCTTCTATCAGCTTGTTCAATGGAAAAACTAATAGATAAGAGGTCAGCTCCCACGGTGCTAAGCCATGGGAGCTGACCTCTTAATTTGTAAATCTAGATATCGTTTGAAATACTATATGTCAGATATTACTATAATGCCAATCGGTAGATCTGTTCAACATCCTGGCTGTTTAACTGTACAAAATTTCCAATGGTACCATTCTTTCCAAGATTAAGTTTTTCTATCATGACTGGGATACCCTCTTCCTTGGCTCCCAATTCACTAAAGCTAATCGGCATACCGATGGAGGTGAGGAATTGTTTTAATCTCTTAATTCCCTCCTTCGCTGTCTCTTCTGGTTTATCATAGTTCATTTGACAGCCCCATACTCTGACTGCAACCTGCGCGAATCGATTAATGTTATGCTTCATTACAAAGGTCATCCATGCTGGGAAGATTACTGCTAGTCCGGCTCCATGAGCGACATCATACAATGCAGATAGCTCAT
>DATESP010000038.1:0-5988 GCA_035270645.1 Mobilitalea sp.
ATTATCTCCGACAATCATAACACCCTCGGGAAGCATATTCTCCTCTTTAAGGTCAATATCTCTCTCGATATCTGCTGATTCTCCTGCAATATTTACACTCGCTATCAGATTATTAATGTTCTCCAGAATGCGGTCCTCTGCAGCTATGGTAATTGTCTTTGGCTCATATCCTATATCATCTGTCCTAACAACATATCCATCAGCGGGCTCACCCACCGATTTGACCGTTAGGTCTACGGTCTTTGTCTTATATAATTTTAAATCTACCTCAATATACCTGGAGCTGAAGGTCAGCTTGGAGGGATCTATCTCCTTACCTTCCTCATCCAATGCTTTCGGTTCAGCTATCTTACTAATAGAGCGAGAGATTCCTGTAACATCTACCACGGCTGATACAGAGGCAATCTTATCTATCCTTCCCTTTGGGCCTGATACACGAATTATATTCGGACTGGCTTTTTTCTCTACGATAGTATATCCCTCTGGAACATCACCCTGCAGATCTACATTTACCTTGAAATCTTCATCTGAAAGTTCCTCGAGCTTGATTGTAAGAGTCTCAGATTGTCGTTGTTTTATTTCAACTTCACTCGGATACTTGGTACAAGTGATATCTATAATTACCGTGTTACTGCCTAATAGCTTAGCAAAATCAGCCTCTACCTTAAAGTCAGCATCGGTGAGATTCTCAACAATGGAACGTCTGGCCGCGACTTTAAAATCAATTTTCTCTCCATCAACTATCTCATATATTTGGTTTGGAGTATCAATGACGCTCTCATTCAGAATCTTAACGGGAATATTTGAAAAACTCTTTGTTACAATGGGATTATCTGCATTAGTAATCAGTAGCCACAGGATGGCCGCAAAGAAAATGGATAGAGTTTTTAAGCCGATGTTTTTAGTCAACTTTTTCTTCATTCTTAACTCTTCCCTTCCATAATTTTATCTTCTTGGATTCTGTAGTCTTATTCTGCGCATCGACAAGTTTAGACCTAAGATAGTCACCATCTATGTTACGTATCAATTTACCGTCCTTCGCCATGGACACCTTGCCAGTCTCCTCTGAAACAATAATGGTCAGGCTATCGGATACCTCACTGATACCAATTCCTGCTCGGTGTCTGGTTCCTAGATCCTTGCTTAGCTGCATATTATCAGAAAGAGGCAAATAGCAGGTCGCAGCAGCAATTCGGTTACCTCTAAGTATTACAGCCCCATCGTGTAGTGGGGTGTTATGTTCAAATATATTAATAAGTAATTCGCTACTGATAACACTATCAATATTGATACCAGTGGTTTCGAAATCCTTTAGAATAGCATCTTCTTCCAGGACAATCAAAGCCCCTGTCTTATTTCTCGCCAGTTCAAAGGTAGCCCTTATAATCTCAGAAAGAGAATGATCAGAAAATCTCTCATTCCGGTCTTTGGAGTCATCGAAGGTTATAAAAGACCTTACAATATTTTTCCTTCCCAACTGCTCTAGTGCTTTTCTGAATTCTGGCTGAAATACAATAATTATTGCTATAATTCCAACATTAATTGTATTGGAGATAATCCATAAAACTACGTTCAATTTTAGGATAACCGCTACAAGCCAAAATACCATAACGACTGCCAGACCCTTCATCAATGCCCAGGCTCTGGTATTCTTAATCCATTTTATTACGTGGAAGATAAGATAAGCCAAGATAATGATTTCAACGACATCCGTTGGGTAAATAGTGGGTATCGATAACCAAACCAAATAATCATTAATAAAAGTTCTGATTGCCTCCATACCTTCTACACTCCTGCCGTAATATTATCTATTTCTATTAATCTGTACGTTTCTTGCTGTCATTGATTGTATCTTGATAAGAGTCATCCTCTTGATTATCCATATAAGCATCATCTTCCTCATCATACTCATCAGAGGAATCCGAATCGTACCGGTGTATATTACCAACCAATCCTTGATCTGCTGTCTTAACATTAATATGTTTTACATTAACCTGCGGTGTCGTAACGGTCACCTTAGGAACTGCCTTCACATAATAGTAATATACATCGTCTTCAAACTGCGCTCGTTCCACTCCTGAATAATCCAGCGTCAGCTTAAAGAAATGGATGATATATACGATAGCTGCAGAACCGATTGTACCTACTATCATCGCAAAAATCTGTTTAGAATTATCCAACATAAGGTCACTTATAAGAAAGCCCAATACACTGG
Organism: Mobilitalea sp.; assembly: GCA_035270645.1. Taxonomy (GTDB): domain Bacteria; phylum Bacillota; class Clostridia; order Lachnospirales; family Lachnospiraceae; genus Mobilitalea. The sequence continues at coordinate 2,216 of DATESP010000038.1, forward strand.
TTAATGCGCCTGCTACAATCGCAATCTCAAATGCATAGTCGAATGTCATCCTTCGTACAAAATAAGTAATCAATATAATCAAAGCAAATATTACTATGGTCATAATCATCTGCTTATTATTAATCAGATTATCAATAACATATTTATAAAGCTGCAGAATATCCTCCACGGACATATTGACCTGCATATTAATAGCCGATTTGATGATCTTAAATAGAAAAAATATAATTACTCCGCAGCTCGTTGGAATAATCGCAATCGGAGTCGCCACGAGTCCTAATAAAATAGGAATTACGTACGGAATCTTGAGTAAAAAAAGGATTGGAACAGCCAGTAATACATATCCCAACTTCGGTGTATATCTAGCAAACATAAAATATAGCACTAATAAAATAATAACTATGATAATAGATAAAATCGGTGATATAAAATAAACATGCATGGCAGAAATGCCTGTAGCTAGCAACACCATTATCGCCGAAGGGGTAAATGCACTAAGTAAGGACAAAGCCAGTACAATGGGTAGAGACTTGAAACGTCCATCATATCCTATCTCCCTGTTAATGGCACTAAATGCGATAAAAGCAAACATAAGCTTAACGACAGGTGTAATATATGCATCATGTCTTTGATAAAAATTCTTTACACGTTCTCTAAATACAAGCAATGGCATCATTCTAATAATCCTCCCAAACCTAAGACTCCGGGGTCTCTTCCTTATAAATTCTATTCAGCAGCTTCAATAGCTTGTAGTAGCGAGCAAGCTTCTTTCTGGAGGCATCGTACTTCATTGAATAACCTACTGTCGCTCCCAATCCATATACTGTTATAACCATGATATAAAAACCAAGCAGATAGATGCCAATTGTCTTATAGTCATGTGTTACTGCATTACGGATAAGGTATTCCATCTGATATAAACCTATCATCAGTAATATCAATAAATAGCCAAAGGTTGCACTAATTACGGACTTTATTGCCTGGTATCTCACATAATCTGTTTTATAGTACTTGCTCAGATGAATATCTTCCTTGCCTTCTTTATTTTCATAAACAGCTAATTTAGTCATTATTCGAATTTTTTTATTATTTAACATATGCTCCTCCAAAACTCAAGGCTTATTTATTTGAAGCTTTCACAGAATTTTCCATATTAATCATTGTATCCCTTACAGTGTTCCTTTAGTTAATTCAATCGAATTAATATGATTTCATAGATCAATCCATCTATCATGAACAGTATACCATATAAGGAATATATTTTCGAGAATTTTTTTGATGAATTGGGGATTTTAGATAATTTGTACAGTTCGAGAGTAAAAAACACCTTCCCTGAACCATAATGCGGTCTGGGGGAGGTGTTTAGTGAATATCTTATACTTTAATAGGTGACAAGGGGACCCCCGTCCCCTTGACGTTTATTTCACTGTTACTTTTATTCTCTTATATACTCCATTCTGTGCATAAGCATATATATAGCAGGTTCCCTCTGCCTTTCCAGTTATCTTTCCCTTACTGTTGACCGATGCAATCTCACTGTTAGAGGATTCAAATCGTATAACTGTGGTGTGAGTCTTTAGCTTCTTACCCTTAGGTAGAACCACCTGGCCTGTAAGGACTTTGTTATCACCCTTCGTAAGTGTTATCGATGTCATATCAAGGGTTACCTTTGTAGGATCTGCGTAGGTCTTACCATTTACAATAGAATGAACCGCCTTTGAGGTCATTACTATAATCTTCTCACCATCTATCACTCGATAAGCCTTGACCTGGTACTTATAGAAGGTTCTTGGTATACAGTCCTCAATAACATAGCCTGTGGTTTTTGCAGGTAGATCAGCAAGCTCAACCATCTCCTCCCCACATTTTCCACCGAAGATCAGATAACCATCTATAGTACCTTTTCTCTTATAGGATAAGGTTTGTGAGGTCTTATCTGACTTAACCTTTAGCTGTAAATATCTAAAGCCCTCGTATGTAGCTATCTTATTGCTATCCTGATAAGTCAGGGCATAGGTAGAGAATCTGTCGGTCTCAAAGGTAAATATCTGCTTTATGGCATCATAGCTTCCTTCAATTCTTGTTACTTTACCTTCATGAATTCGCATTACATAGAATTCCCTGCTTTTCGTTTTATCCGTATTCCAGAATTCCTCAGGTATCTCTAGGCTGATGCTGATTTTCTCATTCGTTTCGGTAACCTTTGTCTGTTCCTGACTTCCAACCTGTTTATATAAAGTCAGGTCAACATATAGAATGGCTATGTCTAAAGCTGCATCTTCATCGGCTTCTTTTTCTTCCTTTTTATTCTCTGCAACCAGCTTATCCTGTATCAGCTTCTTCTCTTCTTCACTGATTGAGCTTCCGATGTCTGTAACCTTCAATATTATCTTTGCATTTTCGCCTCTTGCAACTAGCTCCTGCTCGTCGTGAGTCAACACGGTGGTCTTTAGCTCATCACTGCTGTTGTTTATATTAGCTACCGGAGCACCTTCATCCTGCTGCTTGTCCTTTTCGACAGTTCCCTCGGTCCTTTCTACTGTGCTCGGAGTAGGATCAGGATCCGGAACAGGAGTAGGATCAGGATTCGGAACAGGAGTAGGTGTGGGAGTAGGGCTGGGATTAGCCGCTTCATTAACTGTCATGCTAATGGTCTTGGTATCGCTTGCAGAGCCCTTGGAGATTGTCACGCTATAGGTATTTCCACTGCTGTAGGTAACTATCCCGGTAACACCTGTGGCTGTTGCCGTACTATTTATAAGATTATTCATATAGGTCTGAACTGCCGCCGTCTTAGTATTCTGGTTAGCTCCATAAGCTACATTGACCGTTCCATTCACTATGACGACCTTGGCAGCCTCTACTGCCTCTGTATCCGTAGCGCCTATGAAAGGTGTCGATATGATGGTAATACTCTTTTGCTCAGTAGTCTGAGACTGTACACCCTTAGTCACGGTTACGGTAAAGGTATAGGTGCCGTTAGTACCGTTCGGATTTGCTGATGTTCCTACTACAGGCTCCGTATAGCTGATTCCGTTAATCGTCGTAGTTACACTACTATTGTTTACTGCTGCTTCAGCAGTCGCCTTAAGCGTAACATTAATAGCTGCTCCGCTTACTGTGCTCGCTTGTGTCATGTTTAAATAGCTAGCGTTATATGCAGCTATTTTCGCAGCATCAACTGTTGCTATATCAGGGTCAGGTAGGTCTATTATCGTCCAAACCGGATATAGGTCAACGGCTTCATCCACACTATAGATCGCCTCGAGCTCATATGACTTAGCTCCACCGTCACTGGTTGCCCAGCCGGTCTGTGTATAGCCTGTACGGGTAAAGGTAACTCCTCTCAGCCCTATATCTGTGGCATGTATCTTAGAGTCTGTTGAAACACTGCCGCTACCATTTGCTCCCGGTCTATAGGTTATAATATAGGTGATCGTATATGAGGGTTCAATTCTAATATAACTCTCAATGAAGCCGTAGCTCTCTATAGGTGTTGTCACCCTGGAGGCATTTTCTTCACTATCTCCAGCCATAATCAAAGGGGTATAGCCGAAGAAGGTCGGTGAAGTTGGTGTTACTATTGCATAGTATACGGTGGCATTACCACAGCTGACCGTTATAGTCCCACCAGAGACAGTAAGGGATATTCCTGCATAAATACCATAGCTTGCCCCATCGCCAAGGATATCACCGCTTCTAGCAGTGATTGTACCGCCGGAGATGTTCAGATTACTATTTGTATATATGGCTATGTTCTCTTGAACTCCATG
>DATESP010000039.1:0-5348 GCA_035270645.1 Mobilitalea sp.
AGGGCTGAAAATGAGTACTACAACACAGCTGTCAGCAAGAGAACGTATAAATGTATTGCTTGACGACAATAGTTTTGTTGAAGTCGGTGCTTTAATTACTAAAAGAAGTACTGATTTTAATTTAGATCAGAAGGATGTTCCGTCTGATGGTGTCATTACTGGTTATGGTATCATAGATGGTAATCCTGTCTATGTATACAGTCAGGATTCTACTTTACTTGGCGGCTCAATTGGTGAGATGCACGCTAAAAAAATATCACATGTTTATGATATGGCACTTAAAATGGGTGCCCCTGTAGTCGGTCTGATTGATTCAGTGGGTATGAGACTTGAGGAAGCAACTGATGCTCTTAACGGTTTTGGAGAGATTTACTTGAAACAGACTATGGCTTCCGGTATAATTCCTCAGATCACTGCTATTTTTGGTAACTCGGGCGGTGGTTTAGCTGTAATGGCTTCGTTAAGTGATTTTTCATTTATGGAAGAAAAAAACTCAAAATTATTTATCAATTCCCCAAATGCAATACAGGGGAATTACAAAGAAAAATGCGATAATGCGGCTGCAGCATTTCAGTCTAAGGCTGGTACAGTTGATTATGTTGGTACTGATGAAAACGAAGTATTAAGTAAAATTCGTGAATTAATTTCACTGTTACCCTCTAGCAATGAAGATGATGCTTCTTATATAGAATGTACTGATGATTTAAATCGGTTACTTCCTATACTGAGCTCTGAGATAAATGACTCAAGAAGAGCTTTGGTTGATATCTCTGACAACCATTACTTCTTCGAAATAAAACAGGATTATGCAAAAGAAATGATTACTGGATTTATACGTCTTAACGGAATGACCGTAGGCGCTATTGCCAACCGTACGGAGATTCAAGATAATAAAGGTAAAGCCACCACAATATTCGATGGAACTTTAACTACAGATGGTTGTAGGAAAGCTTCATCCTTTGTTGATTTTTGTGACGCCTTTGAGCTTCCTGTTTTGACTCTTACTAATGTCAGTGGTTATAAGGCTACACTTGATGAAGAGAAAACTATAGCAAAGGCTTCAGCAGAATTAACCTATGCCTTTGCAAATGCTACCATTCCTAAAATTAATGTAATTGTTGGCAAAGCCTTCGGCACCGCCTATATTACTATGAATTCTAAGCATATTGGAGCAGATATGGTATTTGCTCTTCCTGAGGCAAAGATTGGAATGATGGACGCAGAATTGGCAGCTAGAATAATGTATGAAGGCAGTACTGCTGATGTGATTAAGGATAAGACAGCAGAATATGCTAAGCTTCAAGATAGTGTAGAAGCGGCTGCAAGACGTGGATATGTTGATAGTATAATTGAACCCGAAGCTGTTAGAAAACATTTGATTTATGCTTTTGAAATGCTTTTTACGAAAAGTGAAATTCGCCCTGCTAAAAAGCACGGCACAATATAGAATGAGGTGACCATATGGGTAAACAACAGATCGTATTAACCGGATGGGAGCAATTTTTTGGGGATGCATCATTCTTTGACCGCTTGAAATCGGACCCCTATTTCTTTCTGCTTTGTCTGGGTATTGTAATTAATGTTTTGGTACTTATTATTGGAATTGTCTGTTTGACTAAAATAGGTTCAAGACAGCAGAACAGACAGAAAACAAATAACTATAGTATTAGCTCCCCTGTCGATAATGTCTTATCTCAGATTGCACTACAGGAAGAGAAGAATTTGATGAATGACCAGGAATTGGTTGCAGTTATTACAGCAGCGATTTCAGCTTACACGGGTGGTTCACAATCTGCAGATGGATTTGTCGTTCGTTCCATACGAAAAGTGAATACAAATAAAAGATAAGGGCTTTACTACTATAAGAATTAAGAGACATCTGAAGATGTCCACTAACAAGGAGGATTTTAATCATGAAATACTATACTATAACCGTAAATGGTAACACCTATCAAGTATCTGTAGAAGAAGGCCTTTCCGCTCCTGTGGCTTATGTACCGGCACCCGCTCCCGTAGCAGCCCCTGTAGCAGCAGCCCCTGTAGCAGCTGCCCCTGTTGCAGCTCCGGCGCCCCAAGCACCTGCACCGGCTCCCACAGCATCTGCAGGAGGTGTTAAGATAAGCTCACCCATGCCCGGAAAGATTATTTCCGCGAAGGTAAGTGTTGGACAGTCTGTAAAGAAGGGTGAAGTAGTCCTTATCCTTGAAGCTATGAAGATGGAGAATGAGATTGTAGCACCGCAAGATGGTACAGTTGCAAGCATAAATGTAAATGCAGGCCAGACAATTGAGGCCGGTGACTTACTTGCAACATTAAATTAATAATCTTTGACAGGAGGTAATATAATGGCTGAAAAGTTAAAAACACCAGTTAAAATAACTGAGACTATATTACGTGATGCTCACCAATCCCTGATTGCAACAAGAATGACTACGGAACAGATGCTTCCTATTCTGAGCAAGATGGATCAGGTTGGCTATCATTCAGTAGAATGTTGGGGAGGTGCAACTTTTGATGCATCCCTGCGTTTTTTAAAAGAGGATCCTTGGGATAGATTAAGGATGCTTCGTAAAGGTTTTAAAAATACGAAGCTACAGATGCTTTTCCGAGGTCAGAACATCCTTGGCTATCGTCACTATGCAGATGATGTAGTGGCTTATTTCGTACAGAAATCAATTGCAAATGGAATAGATATTATTCGTATCTTTGATGCGTTAAATGATATCCGCAACCTAGAAAGTACCGTAAAGGCAACTAACAAAGAGAATGGTCACGCACAGATTGCAATCTCCTACACTTTAGGTGATGCCTATACTCCTGAATATTATAAGAGTATGGCTAAGAGAATCGAAGATATGGGTGCTTCTTCACTCTGTATCAAGGATATGGCTGGACTTTTAGTACCATATGAAGCAACCAAATTGGTTACTGCATTGAAATCTGCTGTTAAAATTCCGATTGATCTTCATACCCATTATACCAGCGGTGTAGCAGGAATGACTTACTTAAAGGCAATAGAAGCAGGCTGTGATATCATTGATACTGCAATATCACCCTTTGCTATGGGTACAAGTCAGCCAGCTACCGAGGTTATGGTTGAGACCTTCAAGGGTACACCATATGATACCGGCTTTGACCAGAAGCTTCTGGCTGAAATTGCTGATTATTTCCGTCCTATTAGAGATCAAGCCCTAGAATCTGGACAATTAAATCCAAAGGTAATGGGAGTTGATATTAAGACACTGTTATATCAAGTTCCGGGTGGTATGTTATCCAACCTGGTTTCTCAGTTAAAGGAACAGAAGTCAGAAGATAAGTATTATGATGTTCTTCAGGAAGTTCCTAGAGTTCGTAAGGACTTTGGTGAACCACCGTTAGTAACTCCTTCCAGTCAGATTGTCGGTACTCAAGCTGTGCTCAATGTATTATCAGGAGAACGCTATAAGATGGTTACCAAGGAAACTAGAGCCTTATTAGGCGGAGAGTATGGACAGACAGCAAAACCGTTTAATCCCGAAGTACAGAAGAAGGTAATTGGAGATAAGAAGCCTATTACTTGCAGACCTGCAGACTTGATTGAACCTGAGCTTGCTAAGATTGAAAGTGAGATAGCTGAATGGAAAGAGCAGGATGAAGATGTACTGTCCTATGCTTTATTCCCTCAGGTAGCTCTGGATTTCTTCAAATATCGTAAAGCACAGAAGACTGGAATTGACCTAACTGCAGCTGACAACAAGAATCAAGCCTATCCAGTATAGTACATTATAAACATCAAATCACATGCAATTATGTACTTCTATGAGTACTTGCATGTGATTTTTTTGAAATGAAGGTATGAAAATCTATCTTAATAACTATTAGCCTACTGTAAAAGTTAATCCTCTGTCAATATTAACGTTATGGGAATATAATCCGATATAGTAATTAGAGGTTAAAAGGGGGAGTACTCATATGAAGAACAAATACAGGATATTATTGCCGATCATATTTATTATTGTATTATGGAAGGGATTTGTAACCCAGGAAGCCTTATGTGCTGAGTTAGATATCCCTACAGAAGAAGATGCCGGTTCCTCCTGTGTCATCAGTTTTGATGGGAATGGCAGTGATTCCGAAATTTCCGCAATAACCGTAAAATATGGAGGCACCTATGGAGAAATACCACCCATAACTAGGACTAATTATGTATTTAAGGGTTGGTACACCTTTGCCAGCGGTGGAATTAAGGTAAGTAAAGACACGAAGGTGATAAAACCACTTTCTCATACCCTATATGCTCATTGGCGAGGAATGCCCGTTGAAATCACATTGGATGCCAATGAAGGTACCATTAGTAAATCGACTATTATTGCTTATTATGGAAGCAAATATATTAATCAATTACCAAAGCCTACAAGAGCAGGCTATCATTTTGACGGTTGGTATACTGCAGCAACCAATGGTGATAAAATAACAGCTAAAAGTATCTTTGATGAAAAATCTAGTAAGACGCTCTATGCTCAATGGACAGAAAAAGGTGTAAGAGCAATCCTATATGCGTTCAACGGTGAAATATATGAGATTACTGTGATTAATGGTAAAGAGTATGGAGAATTGCCTACGCCTGAGAAGGAAGGGTTTTCGTTTGGCGGATGGTTTAAGCTAAGTGACTATACAGACTACAATGCCAGTGAAATAGTCTCAACAACAATCGTAAATGAAATTGCTCAGGTTAAACTTTATGCACGATGGTATTATGAGAACTAATAATATCTCCTCCATGGTTTTTATCAGAAGGTTTTTATCAGAAATTATAGCTGTTAAGAAAAATGCTTGACAAGAATAAAACAATACGGTATACTACCACCTGTAAAGAAATTTGCTTTACAGGTGGTGTTATTATGAATGAATCGGGACCTCAACTTGATAAGTTGGATGAAATTGTTCAATTATCAATACTATATGATTTTTATGGAGATCTTTTAAGTGATCATAAGAAACAGATTTTCGAGGATTATATCCTGAATGATCTCTCCCTTAGTGAAATAGCAATCGAATTAAATATCAGTAGACAGGGCGTCTATGATATCGTAAAGCGATGTAGCCAGGAGCTTAAGGATTATGAAAGCAGATTAGGTCTAGTTCGTAAGTTTGAAATCATTAAGAAAAAGCTTAGTAATATGAAGAAAATTTCGGAACATATCGGACAATCCGGTGACTTGACCGAGATCGCAAGAATAGAAGCATTGGCAGATGATATTTTAAAGGAGCTGTAATCGATATGGCATTTGATAACCTATCAGAAAAGCTGCAGAATATATTTAAGAGCTTAAAGGGTAAGGGAAGACTTTCCGAAGCAGATGTTAAAG
>DATESP010000040.1:0-6863 GCA_035270645.1 Mobilitalea sp.
TATGGAGGCTAAAGCCTCCAAGAGTGGAGGTTTAAATAATGATAAAAAAGGTTAGATTTCAATATGACAACAACATTACAGTAATTAACAGGGAGCAATTTGATGCCCATATCAGGCTTTATGAAGGATATGTTAGCAAGATTAATGAGGTGGATGAGGCTCTTAGAGGGAATGCAGATAGGGACCAGGCCAATACTACCTTCAGCTACTTTAGGGAATGTAAACGGGGAGAGACCTTTGCATTAAATGGAGTGATCCTTCATGAATTATATTTTGAGAATATCGGAGGGAATAAGACTGGACCCGATCCGACTACCAAGAAAGCCTTGGAGATAGATTTCGGAAGCATAATGAATTGGCAGGAGGATTTTGTGGCAACTGCGAAAGCAAGCAGGGGTTGGGCTGTCCTGTGTTATGACCAGAGAAGTAATCGCTTCAGAAATATCAGCCTGGATGCACACGATGTCGGAAATATAGCTTATTCTGCACCTATGCTGGTATTAGATATGTATGAGCATGCCTATTTCCTTCAATATGCAGATGATAAGGCGGAATACATCAAACAGTTCATGGATAACATAGACTGGAGGGTGGTATGCGATAGAATGGACCTCTCTTAACGGAAGAGGAGATAAATAAATGTAGATCATATATATAAGTTGGTATACTAAAAATATATAAGCTGTTACATTAAGCTATTATTGTTGGAATAGAAATAAGGATCCCTTGTCCAACGTTTAGATAGCTAGGTGTAACAGCTTTTTATATAAAGTCTTTATAATAGTAATCATTAGTACTGCCTGAAAGTTTTATTTGCTGTATACAGCCTAATAAAGGTATGATGTGCAGCTATCACTACGAAGGAGTGAGCTTGAAAGTTATTAAATACTCAAGGTACTATAATTATTGCCTTTCGAAGGACTGCTCACAGTATACGCAGCGGTAGATTCCGTTTTCTCTGTCTGTTAGCTTAAAGGAATGAGGGATTTCTTGTTCAATAGAAGTAATGCATCTTGGGTTTTTACATTTTAAGACATTATTAACTAATTCGGGAAGCTCGGGATTGATTTTCCGAATGATAACTCCTTGATCTATGATGTTGATAGTGATTTTATGATCCAATGCCCCAAGCATGTCAAAGCTGACACCGTCTAAGGTTCCTTCAATCTTAATAATATCTTTTTTACCCATCTTATTACTTTTTGCATTTTTAATGATTGCAACGCTGTAATCCAAATTTTCTAGGTTTAGATAAGAATAAATCTTCATTGCACCACCGGCCTTGATATGGTCGATGACGATACCCTGATTAAGTCCTCCGATATTTAACATAATGTCCTCCATTCAAATTCTATTGCCTATAATAATATGAGCGAAAGTATGCCCAGGAATTTAGATATGACAATGTAATTATCTTCACATTTCTAAGTTAAGTAGTATCATAATCAATGCCATGCGGACATATACTCCATACTCAGCCTGCTTAAAATATACTGCCCTAGGATCCTCATCTACTTCAGTTGATATTTCATTTACTCTTGGTAGAGGATGAAGGATAAGCATGTCCTTCTTTGCAGAGGCCAGCTTCTTCATATCCAGGATAAAGGTGTCCTTTAATCGAATATAGTCTTCTTCGTTAAAGAAACGTTCTTTTTGAACTCGGGTCATATATAGGATATCGAGCTCCGGCATAATTCCTTCCAGCTTACGTACCTCTTCATATTGGATGTTATTTGCTTCAAGAATTTCTTCCCTGATGTAAGCCGGAATGCGTAGCTCTTCCGGTGAAATCAGAATAAATTTAATGTTATCGTAACGCGCCAATGCACCAATTAATGAGTGTACGGTCCGTCCAAATTTCAAATCGCCACAAAAGCCGACGGTTAAATTATCTAATCGTCCTTTAAGATTTTTAATTGTCAATAAATCGGTAAAGGTTTGGGTAGGGTGATTATGACCGCCGTCTCCGGCATTGATAACAGGAATTGATGAATGAACAGATGCTACGTAGGGGGCGCCTTCTTTTGGGTGGCGAATAGCACAGATATCTGCGTAAGAGGAGATGACTCGAATTGTATCGGCTACACTTTCTCCTTTCGCTGCAGAACTGGAATCAGCGGAGGAGAAGCCAAGGATGCTGCCTCCAAGATTAAGCATGGCGGCTTCAAAGCTAAGTCTGGTTCTTGTACTTGGTTCATAGAATAGAGTGGCTAGCTTCTTACCATGGCAAATATCAGCATATTTCTTTGGGCTTTTGATGATTTCTTCCGCCAAGGAAAGAAGGTCTCTCAGCTCAGAAACTGTAAGGTCAGTCGGACTGATAATATGTTTCATATACACCTCCATATGATGTTGTATTTAGTATTCTAACTAGATATTCTAATATAAAACCTTAAGAATTACAACTAAAACATTAGTGTATTTGCTATTAAGTTTGATTTGATCATCAACAAGTCCAGTGTATTATAAAAAATTGGATGAAAGAAACAAATAAACTATTGTTATTGTGGAATAATGACAGATAATGGATACAAATACATACTATTAATAATAAACTTCGAAATTATCTGATAATTGTATTGACAAATGGACTTACATATTGTAATATAGACTCATAACAAAGAATTAAAAACGAATTTGTTATAAATACATATTTTGAAAGGGGTGAGTCCCATGAAGAAGTAAGCTGGTTTACCCAATGTATTGATATCTAGAATTACGAATTACGAATTACGAATTACGAATTACGAATTACGAATTACGAATTACGAATTACGAATTACGAATAGAATGATTTAGACTTAATATCTATTGTTTTTGAACCGAAACTGAGTTATTAGTCAAAATTTTGAAGCTAGATTTTATGAGAAGCTAGATTTTATGAGATATTAGATTTTGTGAGAAACTAGATTTTGTGAGAAGCTAGATTTTGTGGGATGCGAGATTTTGTGAGATGCGAGATTTAGTGGGATGCGAGATTTAGTGGGATGCGAGAAATTGTATTATACGAGAAATTGTAAATTACTAGTTTGTTGCGAGGTCTAGGTAGTGTTTAGTTTTAATTTATATATATGTAATATTTATGATTCTATTTTTTGATTATATGTTGCTCGGATTTAGAATTTCGGTTTAATATTTTTTAAGATTTTTAATTATAGATTAAAGATTAAGATTAGAGATTTTGTTTAGGATTTGGTTTTTATTTTTGATTTATATTTATATATATATATATAATTTTTTGAAAGGAAGGTACAAACCACCGAAAACGTAAGTGATTTACCTCAAACTAATAAGGAAGGACGGTACAAACCACCAAAAAATTAAATGAAACACCCCAAATAGTTTATAGAAAGGTTGGTACTGACCACGAAACGCTTTGCGATACATTTCAAAGCTCATTATGAAGATAGGATGGCATGTACCACAACATGATGATTAGTATAATAATAAACAAGTAACCCCCCATCTCTAAGCCGTAGGCGTAGATGGAGGGTTTCTTGTTGTCTCGGGAGACTTCAAACTCTGTCTGAGATGATGACGAAGTCATCCCGGTGTGTATAAGTATGTAGTGTTATAAGTATGTAGTGTTATAAGTATGTAGTGTTATGAGTATGTAGTGTTATAAGTATGTAGTGTTATGAGCATATGCTCTCTTTTTTGGATAGAAAGTTCACTCTAATAGAATAAGTACATAATTGTTTAAATTGTTTAACTCATTCACTACATTTTGTGTTATAATAGTAGGATACAATATTTACAGAATTTGTTTGATGGAGGTTACTATGATACAAATTGCCCGGACAGGAATTAGAAATTTGGCTTCGAATGATACGACATACGCCAGAGGTCTACAATATTATAAGGATAACCGTATCGTAAGTGCAACCTATTCGAATTCAACGAAACAGTTCCGTATGATCGTCAAGGGTAGTTATAATTATTCTGTTATGGTAGAAGAGCAGGAGGATGGTTCCTTTGATTATAACTGTAATTGCCCTTCAAGATTGAAGGATCAGGGAGCTTGTAAACATGTAGTTGCCTCGTTATTGTTCATCTTGAAATATCAGGAGAGGAATATACTTGCAGAGTTAAAAACACCGGAAGAGAGAAAGATTATTCAGATTTTGGATTATTTTGTGTCCCAAGAGGATGCAATCTTAGTTGGAGAGACCTTCCAGCTAGAGCCAATCATCAGTATTCCAACGATTTTAAAGGGTGAGATGGGAAGAGCCATGATATCCCTACGCGGTGGAAGTAGCCGTAAATACAAGATACAGACAATTAAGAAATTCTTATCCGATATCTATCACAATGAAAGCTTTGCATTGGGCAAGGAATTTAAGTTTGTTAGCGGTGAAAGTACGTTTGATCAGAAATCCTATACATTACTTAACTATCTACTGGAAATCTATGAAATCCAGGAGGTTATTGATAATAATCATTTTTCTAGAATTTTTTCCAAATCACAAGTAATCATTACGAAAAACATGTTAATGAAATTCTTAGAGCTTACCAAAGACATGGGTTTTACACTTGAGCTTTATGGTAAGGTTTATTCTGATGTGCATTTTATGAAGGAAAATCCCAAAATAGCTTATCAGCTGTCTTTGGACGAGGATACAGTTTCGGTGGATTATCAAGGTAAGGAAGCGGTGCTTCCTATGACTGAGACAGGAGAATTGCTGTTCTATGATAATGTGGTATACATGCCTGATAAGAAGTTTATACGAAATTTCAAACCATTTTACAACAGTCTTGGTAAGGATAAGGAACCCTTGGTATTCAAAGGGGATAGTAAGAACAGTTTTCTGGAACATATACTTCCAAGGATTAGTGAGACGATGGAACTGGAAGTTCCGGAAGAATTAAAGAGTAGATATATTACCTGTGACATGGAAGCTAAGATATATATTGATAGACATAAGCAGGGAATTAAGGCTGAGTTAAAATATAAATATGGAGAATATGAATTCAATTCCTTTGAAAATGCGTCATCCGGTTCTTTTATTATAGTAAGGCAGCGACAGAAGGAAGATGATATTATCAATGAATTGTTAAAGTACGGCTTTCTTCCCTATAAAAATTATTATCTTCTGAAGGATGAGGAGAAAATATATGATTTTCTCTTAGGAACCGTGATGGAGTTGGAGGATAAGGCAGGGTTATTCTATTCTGAAGACTTTAAGAGAATGGGAATTCGCTCTCCGGGCAGCTTTAAGGCAGGAGTAAGAATAGACAGTGGCATAAACATGCTGGAACTGGATATGTCCTTTGATGAGGTTCCCAAGGACGAGCTTAGAGATTTGCTCTATTCATATCAGATAAAGAAGAAATTTTACAGACTGAAAAGTGGGAGTTTTGTCAATCTTGAAGATAAGGCAATCAAGGACATCTCTAATATTCTGACCTCTTTGAATATTACAGGTAAGAATCTTCTTGAGGATAAGGTACTGCTGGAAAAACAGCAGGCAGTTTATTTGGATAAGGTATTCTTAGAGAAACAGTTTGAATTAGAACGGGATAGAGATTTTATGGCTCTGACCGAGAAGATACTGAATCCGGTAATGACGGATTATACATTGCCAGAGGGAATATTGGCAACCCTTCGGCCTTATCAGTTAACGGGCTATAAGTGGCTTAAGACTCTGGCAGACAATGATTTGGGTGGTATTCTGGCAGATGATATGGGGCTTGGAAAGACACTTCAATCCATCGTTTATATCGCTTCGGGACTGACTAGGGATGCAAATGAGGAGCGTAAGTCGTATCTGGTTATCTGCCCGACCTCTTTGATTTATAACTGGTTGGATGAAATTGAGAATTTTGCACCCTTTATTAAGGCGGCGGTAGTGAGTGGTGTGCCTGCTGATAGGCAGGAAACCATTGAAAACTATGAAAAGTATGATGTCTTGATTACCTCGTATCCTTTGATTCGGAGGGATATTGTGTTTTATGAGAAGATTGAATTCCATACTGTGTTTATAGATGAGGCCCAATTTATTAAGAATGATTCCTCTCTGAATGCTAAATCTGTAAAAAGGGTAATTGCAAATCACAGGTTTGCACTAACCGGTACTCCAATTGAGAATAGTCTCTCTGAGCTTTGGTCCATCTTTGATTTTATTATGCCAGGATATCTGAATAGTCATAACAAGTTCGTGGAGAATTTTGAAAAACCGATACTCAAGGAGGATACAGAGGTATTACATGATTTACATCAACATATAGCGCCGTTTATCCTAAGAAGAATGAAGAGGGATGTACTGACTGAATTACCTGATAAATACGAGACTAAGATGCTGACAGAATTATCTGAGGAGCAAAAGCTGGTATATCTATCCTTCTTAGAGAATATCCGTAGTGATATTAACGTCGAAATATCTGAGAAGAGGTCTTCTGACAATAATATGAAGATATTAGCTGGACTTACTAGACTTAGACAGATCTGCTGCCACCCGTCCACCTTCCTTACGAATTATCAGGGGGGAAGCGGTAAACTGGATTTACTTATGGAGATAATACCCGATGCTATAGCAAATGATCATAGGATTCTTGTGTTTTCACAATTTACATCCATGCTAAGAATTATTGAGGAAGAATTAATGGATATGAATATACCTTATTTCTATCTGGAAGGAAGTACTCCTACTGAGGCAAGAAATGACTATGTGAAGCGATTTAATGGCGGAGAAGGTAAGGTGTTTTTAATTTCCCTTAAAGCGGGAGGAACAGGTCTAAACCTTACCGGAGCCGACACCGTAATTCATTATGATCCCTGGTGGAATCCAGCAGTGGAAGATCAAGCTACAGACCGTGTCTACAGAATTGGACAGTTGAACAAGGTCCACGTCATGAAGCTGATT
>DATESP010000041.1:0-3760 GCA_035270645.1 Mobilitalea sp.
GTGTGCATCAGCCGGAGATAGATTACCAGATACCCTGTGCCAGCATAGCAGTAGCAACTCTTTCGAAGCCTGCAATATTTGCACCTATAACATAATTACCCTCAGCGTTAAATCTTTTAGCAGCATCATCCAGGTTATGAAAGATGTTGACCATAATCTGCTTTAACTTTGTGTCAACCTCCTCAAAGCTCCAGCTTAGTCTTTCACTATTCTGAGTCATTTCAAGAGCTGATGTAGCGACACCACCTGCATTAGCAGCCTTACCCGGTGCAAATAATACTCCATGCTCCTGTAGGTACTGGGTTGCTTCCAAGGATGTAGGCATATTAGCGCCCTCTGACACTGCGTAGCAACCGTTTGCTACAAGTGTCTGAGCATCTTCTAAAAGAAGTTCATTCTGAGTTGCACAGGGAAGAGCAATATCACACTTCACAGTCCATACGCCTCTGCCCTCATGGTACTCGGAATTTGGTCTTTTTTTCTTGTACTCTGTCAGTCTTGCCCGCCTAACTTCTTTAACATCTCGTAATGTATCCACATCAATACCCTCTGGATCATATATCCATCCATTGGAATCACTGGCAGTAACAACCTTAGCACCTAATTGATGTGCCTTCTCAATTGCATAGATTGCAACATTACCGGAGCCGGAAACAGCAATAATTTTCCCCTTGATATCTTTTCCGTTGTGTTTAAGCATTTCCTCGGTTAAGTATAATAAACCATATCCTGTAGCTTCCGTTCTTGCAAGAGAACCTCCAAATGTCAGGCCTTTTCCTGTAAAGACACCTTCATAGGATCCGGTAATCTTCTTGAATTGGCCGAACATATAACCAATCTCTCTCGCACCAGTACCAATATCTCCAGCCGGAACATCCACATCAGCTCCTATATATTTATAAAGTTCACTAATGAAGCTTGTACAGAACGCCAACACTTCACGGTCCGATTTGCCCTTTGGATCAAAATCCGAACCACCCTTTGCACCTCCAATTGGAAGACCAGTCAGGGAGTTCTTAAATATCTGCTCAAATCCTAAGAACTTAATAATACCGATGTACACGGAGGGATGCAGACGTAATCCACCCTTATAGGGGCCTATTGCATTATTAAACTGTACACGGTAACCGGTGTTAACCTGTACCTTACCATTATCGTCCACCCACGGTACTCTGAATTTAATCTGTCTATCTGGCTCAACAAGTCTCTCAAGAAGCGCTTCTTTTCTAAATTTTTCTTCATTTGCATCAACGACAGCACGTAAGGAATCTAAAACCTCCTTGACTGCTTGATGGAATTCCGGCTCTCCGGGGTTCTTCTTTATCACTAAGTCAATTACTTCATCAATATATCCCATAATTTAATCTCCTTTGCTTAGCTTTATAATTAGGTATATAAAAAGACGCATTTAATA
This sequence comes from Mobilitalea sp., assembly GCA_035270645.1. GTDB lineage: Bacteria > Bacillota > Clostridia > Lachnospirales > Lachnospiraceae > Mobilitalea. Next base: position 1,415 of record DATESP010000041.1, read on the forward strand.
AATCAAATGCGTCTTTGTATTTGCTTTTTTATTGTATAACGTTTATTTATTAAACGCAAGTGTTTTTTTCGATTATTAAAAATATATTCTTTTGAAGATGAGTATGCTATAATTCTTTAGTATAACTTTAATACTATTCATTACATGAAAACATAAACACGAGGGCATACTATCTGCTCGTATTTTAAGATGCCGTGGGACGGCATCGCGGAGGAGTGTGAAGAAAGAACTTCTTCACACGGCAAATTTGTGCCTTCGGCCCAAAGTTTGCAAATTAATAAGAAAGGCATGGAAGGTTATTATTATGGCTTTAGACGGTATTGTAATTGCAAATGTAATACAGGAGCTACGTGATACGCTGCTTGGCGGCAGAATTAATAAAATAGCACAACCAGAGAAGGATGAATTATTACTGACTATTAAGGGGCAGCAAAGGGAGGCCTATAAGCTCTTTCTCTCAGCGGGAGCCGGTTTACCTCTAATCTATCTGACAGAGAACTCTAAACCGAGCCCTATGACCGCACCAAATTTCTGTATGCTACTCAGAAAACATTTAAACAGTGCCAAGATTCTGGATATCTATCAGCCGGGCCTGGAACGTGTAGTTAATATAAAATTAGAACATATGGATGAGCTTGGAGATCTGAGGGTCAAATATCTAATTATTGAATTGATGGGGAAGCACAGTAATATCATCTTCTGTAATGAAGATATGGTAATATTGGATAGCATTAAGCGAATCAACCAGTTTATTAGCTCAGTCCGAGAAGTACTTCCGGGGCGTAGTTACTTCATACCGGAAACAACTGAGAAATATAATCCACTTGATTTAGAGTATGAAACCTTCTGTACTGCGGTTCTTAATAAGCCGTTGCCTATTGGGAAAGCATTGTACACTAGTCTTACAGGAATTAGCCCCCTTATCTCAAATGAAATCTGCTGCCGTGCTTCTATTGATGCAGGTGAGGTTACTTCCTCCTTAAACGATGCAGCTGGTCTGCATATTTATCGCAACCTAAAACGGCTAATGGAGGAGGTTAAAGAATCTCATTTTACCCCTAATATAGTCCTACAGGGGGAAGTACCGATTGAGTTCTCCAGTGTCTCACTTACCTGCTATGAGGGTTATGAAGTCCAGATATATCCTTCTGTTTCTTTGATGCTGGAAGCATATTATGCTACCAAGAATACGGTTACCAGGAACCGGCAGAAATCTGCGGACCTTAGAAAAGTAGTTGGAAATGCCATCGACCGTGCCAGTAAAAAGTATGACCTTCAGTTGAAGCAGCTTAAGGATACCGAGAAGAAGGATAAGTTTAAGGTATATGGTGAACTAATAACAACCTATGGATACAGCCTAGAGCCTGGTGCAAAAAGCCTTAATACCATCAATTATTATAATAATGAAGAAATCAGCATTCCTTTGGACAACACAATAACTCCATTGGAGAATGCTAAACATTATTTTGAAAAATATAATAAGCTTAAGAGAACCTATGAAGCACTTACAACACAGACTTGCGAAACTTCTGATGAATTAACTCATTTGGAATCCATACGTGCTGCCCTTGATATTGCTTCCGATGAACATGATCTTGCAGAGCTGAAGCGTGAGCTTACCGAATTCGGCTATATCAAGCGGAAATTTGATGACAAAGCAGGTCGGCAGGGCAAAAAGGTGAATCCAAAGAAGGCTTCCTCCAAAAGCAAGCCACTTCACTTCATTTCTTCTGATGGTTATCATATGTATGTAGGTAAGAACAACTATCAAAATGATGAACTAACCTTCCAATTTGCTGAGGGTGGAGATTGGTGGTTCCATGCCAAGAAGATAGCTGGCTCCCATGTCATCGTTAAAGCGGGGGGAGCTGAACTTCCCGATCGTACCTTTGAAGAGGCTGCCAGACTCGCTGCACATTATTCTAGTTCACATGAGGCGGAGAAAGTAGAAATAGATTATACCTTGCGTAAGAATGTCAAGAAACCGGGCGGTGCTAAACCTGGCTTTGTGGTCTATTACTCAAATTACTCAATGATTGCAAGAACCGATATCTCGGGTATAACACCGGTTGTATGAAAGGAGAATTACTAAATAATGATTATAGCTGATTATCACGTTCACTCTAATTATTCTAGTGATGGGAAGGCCTCTATGGAGCAGATGGTGAAACGTGCTCTTGAACTGGGGCTAAAGAAGCTCTGCTTTACTGATCATATGGATTATGATTACCCAGCTGTAGATGAGCATAATTTCGAACTTAATATGGATTCGTACCAATTGAAGTTATCAGAGTTAAAAGAAAAATACCTTGGAAGGCTTGAGATATTGACTGGAGTGGAACTGGG
>DATESP010000042.1:0-6566 GCA_035270645.1 Mobilitalea sp.
GGTGCTTTAGTAGCAGCGAATGCTCCAGCAGGAGTGATGACAGAAATAATCATCGCTAATGCTAAAACGAAGGACAATTTCTTAAATAAATTCTTCTTCATATTCTTACTTCCTCCTTAAAAAATTTGGTTTGGTATCATATTGTTTGCGTCCTAAACTTTTTCACAAAGTGTGTAACCCCCCGTAAATTAGGAAAAGGAAACGCAATAATATAATCATTCCAACAACAAGATGATTATAACAACAAAGGGAAAAAAGGTCAAGTCTTTTTATCCGCGAATTTGGATTTTTTACCAGTTTGACTAGCTTTCCTCAGTATCGCAATCTCTTGGTCGGATAGACCATATCTTAGCCAAAATGCTTGTAGGGATAACCCCTTACTTCTAACACTTCTGTTATGATCTGACTTCTACAGCAGAGATAGAATAGGATGTGACATCATCAGCTGCTTAGGCTTCTTCATTTCAGTCATGCTTAATTGCTTTGACTATGCTTATATATTGCACCTTGTATGTGTCAATTTTATGTCATGCATTTGTCATAATTAGATTATTTTAAGGATTTTCTCCACCTCAGCCTGCATTTTTGAAGTCTCACAGACCGTCTCGTGCAATACTTTGGCCATATGAATCTCCTCCATAGCCTTAGGAATAGTCACTTCTGATGTGGATTGCAATAATTTCGCCTGCTCATAGTCATCCGATGGTATTTTCTTCAATCCAATTGCTTCCAATACGTCTTTCGCAAACTTATAGGGACTGGCCGTAGATACAACTACTACTTTAGACTGGTCTCCTGTAGCTGTTACATATTTACTGTACACACTTGCTGCAACTGCCGTGTGGGTATCGAGTACATATTGATTCTCATCATACTCTTTTTTAATTGCTGCCTTAGTTTCTTCAATGGAAGCATAACCTCCGATAAATCCCTTGAGATGATTTCTCATATTTTCAGTAATTTCATATTTACCAGTGGTTGAAAGAGAATTCATAAGTTCCAATGTCTTCTTGGCATCCCCATCCGCTATATGATAGATCAATCGCTCAAGGTTGCTGGATACTAATATATCCATGGAGGGTGAGGTTGTTAAGATAAATTCTCTGTTCTTATCATAGATACCCGTTGAGAAGAAATCAAATAGTACCCTATTCTCATTCGAGGCACAAATCAGATTATTAACCGGAAGCCCCATATGCTTTGCATAATATCCTGCAAGAATGTTACCAAAATTACCTGTTGGGACAACGAAATTAATACTTTCTCCCTCTGCTACCTGTTCCTTCCTATATAAAGAAGCATATGCGTATATATAATATACGATTTGAGGTACTAGTCTTCCGATGTTAATCGAATTAGCTGAGGAAAAACGGTATCCCGCCTTCTTGAGCTTTTCAGCCAGTTCCTTATTGTTAAAAATAGCTTTGACACCTGTCTGTGCATCGTCGAAGTTACCATTTATTCCGATTACTGAGGTATTCTTACCCTTCTGAGTTACCATCTGTTTTTCTTGGACACTGCTAACACCGTCTTTGGGGTAAAATACAATTATCTTCGTTCCTTCGACATCTGCAAACCCGGCCAGTGCGGCCTTACCTGTATCTCCCGAGGTAGCAGTCAGTATTACAATCTCATCCTTAACATTGTTCTTTTTGGCAGCTTTCGTAAGGAGGTGCGGTAAAATGGATAATGCCATATCCTTAAAGGCTATGGTTGTGCCGTGAAACAGCTCAAGATAATAAGCTTCACCAACCTTTTTTAGTGGAGCAATTTCGGGAGTATCAAACTTGTCATCATAGGCCTTAGCGATACAATCCTTCAGCTCCTCTTCCGTATAATCCGATAGGAAAAGCTTTAGTACCTCATATGCCAGCTCCCGGTAATTCATTTTGGATAGTTCCTCTATTGATTTAGTCAATAAAGGTATCGACTCTGGAACAAATAAACCTCCATCCGGAGATAGCCCCTGCAATATAGCCTGGGATGCAGTTACCCTGCTGTCTTTGTTTCTTGTACTTTGATACATTAGGTTCATTTTATTCAATCCCCCCTGTGAAATAATATTACGTTGCTCACGCGGATATTCAAAAAACCGGCTGGAAAAGCGCGCTTTCCCAGCCGGGTCTCTAAATATCTGCCCTTCGCTTATCGCGAATAATCTTAACACATTACTTTATTGTACACAAGTGTTATGTTTGGGTTTGATATATTATTCTTTATTATGAGTGTGAGTGTTATGCTTGCGTCTGTTGCACTATAAATAACTTAATTCATGTGTCTAGGTCTATTTGTTTCTGTAGAATTCATGGCCGCCGTGTTTAAACAGCCATTCTAAATTATTGTCAAACCATTTGGCGCTACTATTTCTGGTTCTTTTTCTAGCCATGAAGTAGAGTGCTCCTTCGGAATGATCCTCTCCCTCGAGAGCTCTTTGAACAGCCTTCTTAGTCTTCTCAGTCACTTCAACACTCCAGTATCTTTTATCTGAGATTGGCGAAAATTGATATTCTCCTCCGGTTTTATCGAAGATTACATCCTCAATTGTATCTGGAAATTCATCATCTGACATGCGGTTAAAGATTACATTAGCAACCATGATTCTTCCGACCATATCCTCACTGGAGGCTTCTGCCTCTACTATCCTTTCCAACATGGCGACCTCATTCTTAGAAGCGCTCATTATTTCCTGGTCTACAGCAGGAGCTGCCTTAGTACTGACGGTATCTGTTGAAAAGCTCTCAATTTTCGCTTCTTTGACAACTTCGCCTTCCTGCTTAATTACCGTGGCTTCACCTTGGACATCTGCCTTTATCAAAGGAGCTTTATTTTCCTGATGAATTGCATATCCCATCTGCCAGTTAGTCTCATTAGCAGTCACCTCTACTTGTTTGGTTGTCACCGATGGAACGTAACAGGTACTCTCAACTAAGCCATAGGGATTAATTAATTCTTTCTTTCTTGCTACTTGTGTTACTTCATCCGATTCTGTACTTATTCTTTCAGCCTTTGAATTGATATTGTAAAAAATATCAGACCCAAATATCAGTAGTATAAAGGACAGCGCATATGCAGTGACAACCATATAAAAGCCATGGTTACTTTCACGCATCTTACTCTTTTGAAGAAACGAATTTATTAAGTACATAAATTTTCCTCTTTTCTTTTTATGGGGTGCCATTTAATGGAAACGTCGTTAGCACTAATCAGCATTATAGGCAACGGAAATTTTTGTGTCAATAACTTAGATGTAATTTCGTTATTAGCTACTATTGAAAATTACCATTTACTCCCAGTCATAGTATTATATAACAATATTTATTAGTAATATTAATTTCTCTTTGTTTATTTCTCACATACAAATCTTAACAAATTGTTAATTATATATTAAATATTTTACGCGAGGTATAAAATATTTATGCATATTCTACTGCAATAGTACGTATATTGGGGCTTTTAGGACTTATACTACTCTAATGGCATGTAATATTTTGTTAATATTTTACCTTTGTATCTAATTATAATGCGAATTGAATCTCCACTTGGAAGTGTATAGTTGCGAATTGAATTGTATTTTGATATAGTTATGTTAACTGGAATGGAGGTGTTGACCGATGATGGCAGGAGTATATAGCGCCAGAAAGAAAGATGGAAATGTTTATTTCAGAGCCTCTATAACATATAGAGGAAAACATATCAGTCTTGGTAGTTTTAAGGAGGAATCAGAAGCTAATAATGCGTATCATATAGCCGGAGAAATACTAGCAAATACCGATAGATGGAACATCCCGAATTATCCTGCTCACTGCATTCTTTCACATCACAAATGGGTCGTATTAATTAACCTCAGAGATAATCATATTTATTTTAAAAATCCTATTTACCTAAGGAAGAAATATTTCATATATTATATAAACAAGGATACACCACTTAAGTTTGATGTTGAAGATCTCTTCTATTATGCACATCACAAGATATTAAAACGCGGTGGCCATTTATTTGCCTCTGATTATGGTATGCAGGTCAATATACTTTCACGTTATGGAATTAAAAACTATGCAGTACCCGGTAGGGATTATATATTTTCAAATGGGGATTCGACCGACTTTAGATACTCTAACATTGAGATTATTAACCCATATCATGGAGTAACAAGGATAACCTGTAAGGAACAGTATATTTATCTAGCGAAAATACATATCAATGGTGATTTTCTAGTAGGACGCTATCACACGGAGAAAGAGGCAGCCGTTGCCTACAATAAAGCCGCCCTCATTTTAAGAGGGAAAGGAATCAAAAAGAATTTTCCGCAGAATTATATAGAAGGAATTGATGAGATAGCCTATGCATCAATGCATCAGCGAATAAGAATATCCAAGAAGATTCTAGATTTATAAACCCATAGATTAATGAGTTTATAGCTACATAAATTTATTGATTTATGAACTTATAGATATGTAAGCTTTTCAAATTATAAACGGAATTAATTGTTTATAAATGTTAACAATCTTTTAAATTTTAAAAAAACACTACCTTTATTATATATTTGTGTTATAATATGGTCAGATATTTTTTCTTCTTCCGTTATCATAATGTCACAAATCAGAGCCATTGATATATCCTGCAAGTAATACTGTACATTGAAATGTACATAATTGACTTAGGATAATCAACGGCTCAATTTGTTTTTGTTCGATTTTGCAAGGTAACCGTAAATATCGTACCCTCAGTTGTACTCTCTGCCTTTATCATCCCACCATGCATAAAAATTATGCTTTGGGCTATTGCTAATCCAAGACCACTTCCACCTGTTTCACTAGATCTTGAGGATTCGACCCTATAAAATCGCCTGAATATAAGCTCCAGATCCCTCTCCGGTATGGGCTCACCATAATTCGCTATGGATACTACCACTGTCTCCTCATTCTTAATCAACTCTATATCTATATCCTTACCATCATTGCCATACTTTATTGCATTACTAATCAGATTGGCAAAGGCTCTTGCCAGCAGATCTCCGTCCGCTCTTATAATAGCATTGGCATGTGATGTCTTAAATTCATATTTTAGATGATTCTCAGTAAAGCTGGGATAGAATTCGTCTAGTATCTGGTCAACTAGCTTCACCATATCTACCTCTGTATAAGTCGGTCGTACTTCCCCGAAGTTAAACTTGGTATATGTAAAAAGATCTTCAATTAATTTTTCCAATCGCTTTGATTTATTATAGGCAATCCCAACATACTTCTTATTTGTACCCTCATCTAATTCCTTTGAAGATACAAGGTCCAGATACCCTATAATGGAGGTCAGCGGAGTACGAAGGTCATGAGCGACACTTGTAATTAGTTCATTCTTGGCATATTCGCTCTGTCGTTCATTTTCCATGATTTTCTTAATGTCATCTGCCATCTGATTCAACTTATCTGCTATCAAGGCAAATTCATCTTCATTCCTAATTTCGATACGGTTATCTAGATTACCCAAAGAGATCTCACTGATGCCTTCTGCAATTTCCTTAATATAATTGACAAACTTCCTCGTCAGCAATAAAAAATACACAATAAACAGGATAATACCTAACGAAATGGTACATATCGTCACTACAGTCATTGCCGTATTTGACAAATTCAGGTGTCGGCCAAGCAGAAGGTAAAGACCCATGTCAGTCAGTGCAAGCGTCAGCAAAGTGTATAACAAGCTGAGTAAACTATAAAGAACGATTTCAAAACGAAAGCTCCTAAATATATTATTGTTCAATTTTATAACCAACTCCCCATACGGTTTTGATGATCTTGCAGTTCTGTGAATCCATCTCTATCTTTTCCCTTATTCTACGGATATGAACCATGACAGTATTATTGGCTTCGAATATTTTTTCATTCCATACCCGCTCAAATATCTCGTCAGTCGAGAATACCCTCCCGACATTACTGGCTAGTAGGTATAAAATGTCAAACTCAATAGGTGTCAGCTTAGCATCCTTACCATATGTGTTCACTTTATGATTTTCCCTGTTTATAGTAAGATGGTCTAGGATAATCTCTTTATCATGTTTATCATCATGTGAACTGGGATTGAATTTCGTATATCTTCTAAGCTGCGATTTTACCCTTGCTGTAAGCTCTAGCGGATTAAAGGGTTTTGTAACATAATCATCCGCTCCTGTACCCAGGCCTATAATCTTATCAATATCCGTAGATCTTGCACTCAGCATTATGATGGGGATTGTACTCGTTTCTCTGATTTTCTTACATAAGGTAAGTCCATCCATCCCCGGCATCATAATATCTAGGATAATCAGCTTGATATCCTCCGTGTCTAATACTTGTAAGGCCTCCTTAGCATTGTAAACCTTGAAGATCTTATATCCCTCACTGATCAGATGAATTTCTACCAACTCAGCTATTTCTTTATCATCATCTATTACCAATATCTTTATCTGTTCCATTCATACCTCCACGATACAATTCGCGTATTCCTCCGTACTTACACGTGAATTTAGTTCGAACTTTCTCTATTATATCATACAGTGCATATTAATTTTCTAATTTATTCATAACCTTTCA
>DATESP010000043.1:0-3297 GCA_035270645.1 Mobilitalea sp.
CCGGAATAACAGTAGCATAATGCTCCGTGTACAAAGGTCTCTATCTCCATATCCGTATGCTCTCTTAACTGTTTGATTTCCTTTAAGGACAGTTCCCTGGCAGTCACAAGTCTCGTAACACCAGATTCCCTCAGTAGATTAGCACCTTCAGCCATAGTAATTGTGGTCTGTGTACTTGCATGGATTGCAAGCTCAGGAAAATGCTGATGTACAAAATGCATCACCCCAACATCCTGCACAATTACTGCATCCAAGCCTTGAAGGTAGAATTTCTCAAGATAGGTGTAGAGCTTATCCTCCATCTCCTTTTCCTTAATCAAGGTATTAACCGTGAGATAGAGCTGCTTATCCCTTATATGAGCCTCATCTATTGCGCGGAGTAGAGTATCCTCAGCCAAATTATTTGCAAAGGCTCTTGCTCCGAAGCTGTTGCCTCCGATATAGACAGCATCACAACCTGCATTCATCGCCGCTCGCATACTGTCATAGGAACCCGCCGGTGCTAATATTTCAATATTTCTATTCATTAATTAATAAACTACCTTTCTGTTATGATTTATCAAAAATGTTATCTCCGAGTAACAAATCGCTTCACGTGGAAAGAGGCCGCCCTGCATAGAGATGCACACCTCATACTGGTGTTGGTATGCATCCTATATTAGGGACAGCCTCTACATTCTATCTTAATTATCTCTTCTTCTCTGCGTCACTTAACTCTGTTTCCAGGCGAACTATCTTCTTCTGGGCTTCATTTATTTCCAGTTTTAAACCTTCAATATCCTTCAGGGCAGAGCTAAGTTTCGACTGAGTCGCTACTAACTCATGCTTTAAATCAAAGATTTCATTGCTCTTAGCTTCATTGTCTGCTTCTACTTCCTTGACTTGGTCCCTAGCCTTAAAACAATCATCTGCTACATTGATTTGGAGTAATATATCTTTCAAGTCTGTATCTAAAAACTTATATGCATCCCTGTTTTTGATCTCACTATGTTTACTATTGATATAGGAAGCGATCTTCTGCAAATACTCTTCACTCTCATATCCACTTAACGTATATCTTTTGTTATTTATGATAACCTCAATATCGTTAAACTTATTCATATACTAGCCCCCTATTAATCAATGAATATAAAGAAAATGCATATTCTGTCATCAATATTATAACTGAAGTCCAATTCTTATACAAGATATCTTTGTAGAAGTTTCTATTTACCGTATAGTTCTTGTTATTGTTCACCCGTTAGTCAACGCGAGGTGTTTTACGCAAGTAAAACCCGAGAACTTCATGCGCCAAAGTGCTCTTTTTGCACTTTGTGTGCATAATTGTTGCTGTGAACGAGGTACGAGTGAACAGTAACTAGTTCTTTATTACTCATGTAACAGACCGATGTGCTGATAAGCCAGTTCAGAGGCCACTCTGCCCCTCGGTGTTCGAAGTATCAGTCCATTCTGAACCAGATAGGGCTCATATACCTCTTCTATGGTCCCAACATCCTCTCCAATGGTAGTGGCAACTGCTTCGATTCCTACCGGACCACCACCAAATCTTTCAATCATAGTGACGAGAATCTCCCTGTCGATATGGTCAAGTCCCAACTTGTCTACCTCCAGTAAATCAAGAGCAAAGCCGGCAACCTCTTTATTTATCTTACCATCATATTTCACCTGGGCAAAATCTCTCACCCTTTTTAATAAGCGGTTTGCAAGACGGGGGGTTCCTCTTGATCTGCGTGCCAGCTCCATAGCACCTTCCTCATTAATCTCAACCTTAAAGACATCAGCAGACCGTAGAATGATTTCCTTTAATTCCTCTATCGTATAGAATTCCAGGCGATTAACGACGCCAAATCGGTCTCTTAAGGGTGGGGTCAACATTCCTGCTCTTGTGGTTGCTCCTACTAAGGTGAATTTGGGAAGCTCAAGCCGGATAGACTTAGCAGAGGCACCCTTCCCGATTATAATATCAATCGCATAATCCTCCATAGCGGGATATAGGAGTTCCTCAACCTGTCTGTTCAAGCGGTGAATTTCATCCACAAAAAGTACGTCACCCTCTTGCAAATTATTCAATATTGCAGCCATTTCACCGGGCTTTTCAATAGCCGGACCTGAGGTGATCTTTATATTAACTCCCATCTCATTGGCAATAATACCTGCTAAAGTTGTCTTACCAAGCCCTGGAGGTCCAAAGAAAAGCACATGATCTAAGGATTCCTTCCTCTGCTTTGCTGCTTCGATATACACCTTAAGATTATCCTTAACCTTCACTTGTCCGATATAATCTGCCAGCAGCTGGGGTCTAAGGGAGCTCTCCAGCTTCTTATCCTCTTCTATCAATTCAGTTGTTATCACTCGCTTCGTCATTTTTACGTTCTCCATATGTATTCCATCTATCTAATAACACAATATGATATAGTACACCTCAGTGCAAATATCTCTTGTACTCTTCAGTTCTAATAATAATACAATTTTTGTTGTTCTTCGTCATTTATGATTTTGATAATCTTTCGCTCTAAACATCCACTACATCTTCTTTAAGCATAGCTTAAGAATCTCTTCCGAGGTCATATCCTCAGTGATGTCTACCTGATTGACAATTTTTAAAGCGTCCGTTCCGGAATAACCCAATACCGTAAGCGCTTGGATTGCTTCCTCTCTCTTGCTAAATATACCAGAAGGGTTCTTACCCTCAGACTGATTCAACAACTTCTGTTCAAAGGCTGTCTCGAGCTTGAATTTATCCTTTAATTCCAGAACCATCTTGGCGGCTGTCTTACTTCCTATTCCCGGTGCCTTCGAAATCGCTTTAACATCCTCTGCCAATACCGCGAAACGGATCTCATCCGCAGAGATTGCTGATAAGATCCCCAGAGCACCTTTGGGACCGATTCCATTAACTGTAATCAGAAGTTTAAACATCTCCAGATCATCCTTGGTCAGGAATCCGAACAATCCGATTGCATCCTCTCTGACATGCATATAGGTATATAGTTTTAGAGCAGTTCCCTTGGAGGGAAGCTCTGATATATTAGAAGTCGGCAGATAAACCTCATAGCCGATACCTCCAACCTCTATGACCACATAATTTTCCCTTATCTCTGCTAAATCCCCTTTTAAATAACCAATCATCCTGCTACCTCATATTCTTTCTTGCTTTAATCCGGCATCTGCTCAAACTTTCCTCTGGAAATATTAAGTCTGCCCTCTTTCAGATAATTTAAAACCTCGTAAGCCGTAATTCCAAGTGCCTCCGATATCTGAAGTGCATTGCTGTTTGGATATTCTTTTAAGTATAGC
>DATESP010000044.1:0-13598 GCA_035270645.1 Mobilitalea sp.
AAAGCCTCTTTCATGCTGAGACCCTGGCTGAGGAGCAGCTTTATCTCGCCGTCCCACCCGAGTGCCCATTAAATAAAGAACTGATGGATTTCCAAATCAGTGATTATGATATAAAATTAGATACAGTCAAGCTCCACAAGACTCCTGCAATCGACTTATCCCTATTTAAGTCAGAACAGTTCATCATCCAACAGCAGGGACAGAAATTGTATTCCATTGTATTAGATATCTGCCAGGGCTCATCCTTTGATCCTATTATTTTTCTATATAGCGAACGATTGGAAACCGCTTTTTCCTGGACTTTAGCAGGGATTGGAATCGCCTTTATACCAGATGCATTAATCCGCTTTGGCAATCATGCGAAGCACCCTATATACTATAAATTGGACCACCCAAAAGCTTCTCGCCACCTGTGTATAGCTTATCGTAAAAACCGATATCTATCCCGTGTATCCATAGAATACATAGATATGTTAAAACAGCTTATCGGCTACGGTACTTGGGTTTTCAAGGAATAAAAATGAGCTGCCCTCCGTGATTATAGAATAATCATGGGGGCAGCTCTATCTTATTTGAACAATTCTACAATTTTATCTAATGAAACCTCTTGCTGCACACCAGTCTCCATGTTCTTGATATTGGCTTTTCCAGTGCTCAGTTCATCAGCACCGATAATTACCGTATTCTTTACTCCAAGCTTATTGGCATATTTCATTTGTGCCTTAACACTGCGGTCCATATAGTCGGTCTCCACAATTACACCCTCCTTACGGAGTTTGTGAACTAGCTGATAAGCTTCTGACTTAGCTTCCTTCCCAAGTATTCCTACATATAGTTCAATAGCTGGTTCTGGATCAAGCTCTACTCCCTCAGCAGTCAGCTCATTGATTATTCTTTCGATACCCAGGCCGAAACCCACTGCCGGAATATCCTGCTTTTCATCTAATTCATGGACCAGATTATCATATCTACCTCCTCCACAGATTGTAAAGCCTTCTGAATTCACAAATTCGAACACAGTTTTAGTATAATAATCAAGTCCTCTTACAATGCCAGTATCGATTTCATAGGGAATACCGGTTGGCTTTAACAGATTCTGTAGCTCATCAAAATGCTCTCTACATTCATCATCCAGATAATTTATTGTCCTTGGTGCATCCTTAACGATCTCCTTGCAGGTGGGAACTTTACAATCAATGACTCTAAGAGGATTCTTCAACATTCGCTCCCTACAGGTTCCGCATAGGTTATCCTTATGCTGTTCCAAATAGGATAAAAGTGCCTCATTATATGTTTTACGACAATTAGTACAGCCAATACTATTAATATGCAGCTTTACTCCCTTGATTCCCAACTCAGTAAATAATTCTCCCAACAGAGTTATCAATTCTACTTCAGCCAAGGGACTGGCTGAGCCAAAGAATTCTACTCCAAATTGGTGATGTTGGCGAAGTCTACCGCTCTGCGGGTTCTCATATCGAAATACCTGGGACACATAGAACAACTTGGTAGGTTGGCTCTCTGCATATAGACTATTCTCCAGATAAGCACGTACTGCACCTGCTGTCCCCTCTGGTTTTAGAGTTATACTCCGGTTTCCCTTGTCCTCAAAGGTATACATCTCCTTCTGAACAACATCCGTCGCCTCACCCACACCCCTTTGGAAAAGGATAGTATGCTCAAATGCAGGGGTAATAACCTCCTTGATGTTATATGTCTTGCATAATTTTCTTGCAATCTCCTCGATTATGGTCCGCTTATGCATATTGGAACCATACCAATCCTGTGTGCCCTTAGGTCTTTGTGTAATCATAGTCTCCTCCATAATGCCGTTCCCAGGCATCTCAAATAAGTAATGATGTTTTATCTTGACACTAGCGTCCATGCCTGCGACCTGCTCGCAGGTCTAAATTCAACGTGTGAAAATAGCTTCAGATAACAGGAAATCCTGCTTTCTTTGTATCATTTCATCTATTCTACTGATATAGTCTGTAACACTCTTTACATTATCCACCCGTTCAATTCTATTCTCTTCATGAAAGACGAATTTCGACATAGCTCCGGCTCCAAGAGCCAGTATAGTCTGCTGTTCCTCCATAATCAAGATGTTGTAAAGACCTTCCATTCCATATCTTGCATAACCAATATTCTCAAGGTTATCTGCCATATTCTTCTGTCTATAAAGATAATATGGAAGATAATCATTTTCCTCTGCATATTTAAGTGTTAGTTCTAGCATCTCCGGAACTTCCTCTGCACGAAGTCCCTCATAATTTGCTTTTTCAATATTTAGCCTAGCAGCCCTCTTAAGTGCAAGGGTATGGACTGTCAAGCTCTCTGGGTTAAGCTCTTTAATCTGAGCCAGTGTATCAGCTACATCCTCGGGCTTCTCTCCTGGTAATCCGATAATCAAATCCATATTGATGTTATTATGTCCGGTGTTTCTAGCCAATCTAAAGGCTTCCTTAACTTGTTCTATGGAATGGTGTCTGCCAATTAAGTCCAATGTTCGTTGCTGCATACTCTGTGGATTGATAGATATTCGATCCACTCCCCATTTTTTTAATACCCTAAGCTTCTCCTCAGTTATACTATCCGGCCTCCCAGCCTCTACACAGAACTCCATGACGTGGGTAAAATCGTACTTTTCCCTTACAAGTCCCAATAATCGATCAAGCTGTTGTGCTGTTAGTGTTGTAGGAGTTCCACCTCCAAAATAAACAGTGGTAAGCTTCTTATCCCTGAAAAGGGTTGCTCCATATGTTATTTCTTTTTCTAGCGCATTTAAGTAATCCTCCACCTGATCCGAAAAACGCTCTATAGAATATGAGGTAAAGGAACAATAAAGACAGGTGCTAGGGCAGAAAGGGATTCCGATGTACAGACTGTAGCCATTCCTATAATCCATATCCTGTAACAGTTCCATCTCTCTCTTTGCAATCCGTATACTCATCCTAATCTTTTCTTCTGAACAAAGATATTCTTCCTTCATTCTTCTGTCAATGGATACCTCATCCATACCTTTGGAGAGCATTTCATACACCAGCTTAGTCGGTCGTATCCCAGTAAGAATGCCCCAGGGTAGTTCACGTCCAGTAATTCTATTAAGTATATAATAAAGCTCCCTTTTGATACTGTTCTTATACTTTGCTTTATCCTCTGTAAAACCTATGGTAGCAAAGGTTCTAAAGATATCTTCTCCTGTATTGCAGTTGATATTTATCGTAAATTCCTGTTCACTGAAATCTATATTAATCCTTTTTACAGTTTCTACGAAGTCAGCTTTAATCAGGTCTGCTTCATAATGATCTTCCTCCAGAAGCTTTAGTAGCTCTTCTTGGCTGTATACCTTAATCTTAACCCGTGGGCAAAAAGCTTTCACCAGAGGATATACATCATTCTCAAATATTTTATTAGACAGGATAATTTGAATCATAGTGGCTCCTTTAAACCCTACCATTGATATAATCGTTATTCTCACGTTCATAACCAATAGTAGTAGGCATTCCATGACCGGGATATACATTAACCATATCCTCTAAAAGCATAAGCTTATTCGAGATTGATTCCAGCAATGCTCGGTAATCACCTGTTGGCAAGTCTGTTCTCCCAATGTCTCCACGAAAAAGAGTATCACCAGAAAACAGCAGGCCATGATCTTTGAAATAATAGCAGACACCTCCACCAGTATGCCCGGGGGTATGAATTACCATTATATTAAAACCAGCTAAATGTATAATCTCCTGATCTTTTAAGATGACATCTGGAATCAGACTACAGTCTCTTCTAATCTGATACGATGAATTCATTTTAGAATCCTTTAATAGCTTAGCTTCCGCCTCAAGGGCATGAATAGGTGCCTTGGTAGCTTCACATAAATCTTTAGCAGCCAGGATATGGTCAAAATGACCATGCGTGAGCAGGATACCCTTACACACGAGGTCATTTTCTATCAAATAAGATTCTATCTTCTCCGCATGGTCTGCGGGGTCGATCACTATTGCTTCCTTAAGCTGAGGCTTACTAAGGATATAACAGTTGGTTTGCACCATCCCTAATACAATTGTCCCTAAATTATATTCACTCATAATAATAAACCCGCCTTTCTTCATAGCCTGCCGAAAGTACTTCTCATCAGCCTGCAGTACGTTCAATATCAAGAATACTTTCCACACTCCGCATCTTGGCAATTATCTCGTTCAGCTGCTCTACACTGTGGATTTCAAAACCGATACTGATAGTAGCAGTGCCTTGTTTGCTGGTTCTGACATTCATAGAAGTTACATCGATCTTATTCTCCGTTAGCACCTTAGAGATATCTACAAGTACTCCCGTCCTATTATTGGCATATATTTTAATCTCTGCCTGATAGATTCCGCCGGATTCTTTTCCGTCAGTTACATTCCATTCCGCGTCAATCATCCTTACACGATCTTCCTCAGGGAGATTAATTACATTAATACAGTCAGTCCGATGTATGGATACCCCTCTACCCCTGGTAACAAAGCCTACAATCTCGTCTCCGGG
Source organism: Mobilitalea sp. (assembly GCA_035270645.1). Taxonomy (GTDB): domain Bacteria; phylum Bacillota; class Clostridia; order Lachnospirales; family Lachnospiraceae; genus Mobilitalea. Next base: position 4,528 of record DATESP010000044.1, read on the forward strand.
TACTGGGCTACAACACTTTGAAAAGCGTACTGCTAGATCGTGAATGCCTTTTACTACAATCCCACTTTTAGATTTCTTTGGTATCTGTCGATTATCCTTAACATCGGAAATTGTATCTAGTACATTCTCATCCGTGATTTCTTTCTTATTTTTTTTCTTATATTCTTCCTGAAGGCGGTTAATAACCTGACCTTCTTTTAGACCTCCATGGCCGATTGCAGCAAGGATGGCTTCCCAATCCTTAAAACCATATTTACGGGTTATAACTTTAATAAATTCAGGCTTCTGCAAATCACTTAGTACAATACTTTTTGCCTTACAATATGCATTAACAAGCTCCTTGCCCCTGGTAATATTGTCATCCTTTAATTCCGTTTTAAACCATTGATTAATCTTATTCTTAGCCTGAGTACTCTTTACAAGAGAAAGCCAGTCTCGGCTCGGTCCTCTCGAATTCTGTGAGGTCATGATTTCGATTCTGTCACCGTTTTGGATGACATAGTCTATTGGGACTAGCTTACCGTTCACGCGTGCTCCCACCATCTTATTGCCAACCGCACTATGGATACTATAAGCAAAGTCCACTGGATTTGATCCAGTCGGTAAGGTCTTCACATCTCCTGTCGGCGTAAATGCGTACACGCTTTCCGAAAACAGATCAAAATCATTCTTAAGCAAGCTTAAAAATTCCTTGTTATCAGAGAGATCCCTTTGCCATTCCAATACCTGTCTAAGCCAGATTAGTTTCTCTTCCTCAGCATTAGCTGACCCCTTTTGGTCGACACCCTCTTTATATTTCCAGTGGGCTGCAATACCATATTCGGCAGTCCGGTGCATATCATAGGTCCTGATTTGTATCTCAAAGGGCTGACCCATCGGCCCAATAAGTGTTGTATGCAGAGATTGGTACATATTAGGCTTGGGCATTGCAATATAATCCTTGAAACGTCCAGGAATAGGTTTATACATCTCATGAATCACACCTAGTGCAGCATAACAGTCCTTTAGAGTATCAACTACAATACGTACTGCGAACAGATCGTAAATCTGGTCAAGTGTCTTATTCTGATTTACCATTTTCTTATATATACTAAAAAAATGCTTGATACGGCCATCAATTTTAGCTTCTATCCCTGCCTCGTTAACATGAGTCATTACTTCCTCTACGATGGTATCGATATAAGCTTGGCGCTCACTCTTCTTTGTAGAAATCTTTTCTGCCAGATCATGATATATATCAGGTTCAAGGTATTTTAATGATAGATCATCTAATTCAATCTTAATTTTAGAGATACCAAGTCTCTGTGCGATCGGAGCATAGATATCCATGGTCTCTCTCGCAGTTTCCTTCTGTTTCTCCGGCTCTTTATATTTTAAGGTTCGCATATTATGAAGGCGATCTGCCAGCTTAATCAAAATAACCCTGATATCCTTAGCCATAGCTAGGAACATCTTTCTAAGGTTTTCAGCTTGTAATTCCACCTTATCCTTAGAATAATTAAGCTTAGTCAGCTTTGTTACCCCGTCTACAAGAAGGGCAATCTCATCTGAGAACATCACTGCCACCTGTTCAATAGTGAATTCAGTATCTTCAACCACATCGTGGAGAATTCCCGCTACTATGCTTTCTTTATCCAGCTCAAGTTCTGCGAGAATATTAGCTACGCAAAGCGGATGAATGATATAGGGTTCTCCTGATTTCCGGAATTGATCCTTGTGTGCACTGTCAGCTAGATGGTAAGCCTTCTCTATCATGGAAATATCAGCGGACGGATGGTAGCTACGGACCTTTGTAATTAGCTGTTCATATAGAACTTCAGGTGCTGTAAAATCTGCAGGCACAATCATATCTGTCGGATTATTAAGTATATCCCTACCTGAAACCTCTTTTATTTCTTCCATGATATCACCTCCTACCCTCTATGCATATTGATATGCTGATTGTATCGTATCCATAAACGTAATAGTTACTTTCCTTCGTATTTAATGACTGCTTCTACATCATAACCCTTCAGCTTATCCCGTCCATTTAGACCTTTAAGTTCCATAAGAGATATGATTTTAACTACTTTACCACCGAGCATCTCAATCAGCTTTGTGATTGCTACTATGGTTCCTCCAGTCGCGATCAAATCATCTACAATGACAACCCTTTGACCCGGCTTAACTGCATCCTTATGCATCTCAATGGTGGCTTTGCCATATTCTAAATCATAGTCCATGGATATAGTCTCACAAGGCAGTTTTCCTTTCTTTCTTATAGGAATAAATGCTTTATTTAAATTATAGGCGATTGGTACTCCGAAGATAAATCCTCTCGACTCGGGGCCTATAATTGTATCAAAATCCAAATCCTTAAGGAGCTCCTGCATCTGATCAACTGCAAGCTTTAGTCCGTCTTTGTCCTGTAAAATACTGGTTACATCGCGGAAAATGATACCCGGTTCCGGGAAATCCGGTATACTTCTAACATAATCCTCTAATCTTTTCATTTATGACCTCCATCTTCCCCTTTTACGGGCAATCCAAGCTCTTTCATCTAAAAAGCCTCTTTATAGTTGACTATTATAACACTTCCATCAACAGTTCGTAAAGTAATTTGTAACTATCACGTATCTTAACAGTTATAGGCATACCTTATGAGACCTATCTATAATTTTGTATCATCAACTGTACACTTTTAAATCCATTGTATTCATTTATCTTAGGATAATAGGTGATGGTCAACAGAAATGAGGATCCTCTTCCAGTTTTCAGCCTCTCTGCTTCCTCCTTACCATAGGTATCACTTATGTAAGAGAAAAAAGTATTGACATCTCCAAAGTAAATCGCTTCTAATTTCTTACCATATTGGTTTTCAAGAAGAAAGCGTATCCCACTGGAATTATTACCAATAATAAAAATAGATCGTATCCTTAAATTCTTCTCAGCAAATAACGGTTTCTCATTTCCTTTACCGTAAGGCTCCAGCCGACTCAGTTCCTTCACAAGATCCTCTGATAGATAACCCATTGGTAGCAGAGCATCTATTGCTACCTTAGGAACTAGCATTTCTTCCGTCAGAGTGGTGCCTTCATTCAAGGCCACCCTTAGTGGCTCTATATTTTCCCTAAGAAGTGATAATCCTGCTGCCATCGGATGACCTCCCACTTTGGTTAAGAGCTCTCGGTGCCTGGATAATTCTTCTATCATATTATATTGTTCAATTGACCTTGCTGAACCCTTAATTCCATCCTCAGCGTCCGTAAGTACTATAGTTGGTCTATGGTATTTTTCTTTTATTCTTCCTGCAATGATTCCTGCAATACTTTCATGGCAACCCTCTAAGTATATCACCAGTACTTTGTCATACTGTATGGGTCCTTCCTCTACTTGGCTCACTGCTTTCTGAACATTTTCAGTAGTCATCTCTTTTCGGATGTCATTCAAATTTCTTAGCTCGGAAGCCATCTGAACTGCTTCCTTCCCATCCTCGGTTAGTAAAAGCTCTAATCCGCGCTTTGCCGAATCCAGTCTTCCAGAAGCATTCAGACATGGACCAATTACGAAACCTAAATGAAAGGTAGTAAGCAATTCCTTATTAATTTGACTTACATCCATCAATGCCAACAGGCCTTTATTCTCAGTATTTTTCAGTAGTGTAATACCATGTTTAACAATTATCCTGTTCTCCTCGATTAGCTCCATCACATCACAAACTGTAGCAATCGCAGTATAAGAAAGGATTTCCTCCTCATATGCTTCCTTCATAGGAATGTTATAATTCTGCAGTAGAGCAAGGATTAATTTATATGCAATTGCTGCTCCGCATAGCCCTTTAAAAGGATATGTACATTCTGGTTGTTTGGGATTGATAACTGCATCTGCCATGGGAAGTTGAGTCTCGCCTGACTGAAGTTCCAGTAGACTATGGTGATCCGTAACGATTACGGTCATTCCATATTCCTTAGCCTTCAAAATTTGTTCCATGGCCACAATTCCATTATCGCAGGTTAATATAGTATCGATACCGTCGATTTTGGCCTCTTCTACCATTCGGATATTGATTCCATATCCGTCTTTGATACGGTCAGGAATTTCATAATCCACCTGAGCGCCTATCAAGGTCAATGTCCTATATAGTAGATAGGTAGATACTACCCCATCCACATCGTAATCTCCGATAATTCGTATCTTTTTTCCCGCATTAATCTTATCCCTCAAGATATCGCAGGCCTTCTTCATATCCTTCATTAAAAGTGGTGAATGAAGGCTTTCTAATTTCGGATTAAGATAATCGTTGATTTCATCTGGTTCAGTATACCTACGATTAACCAGGCAGCGCGCTAACACCTCACTGACACTAGATTCCCGCATTATTTCACTAAAATCCGCTTTTATATTCTTGATTACCCAGTTTTCCATATTATCTACACCTTCCTATTCATCGGCAGCTGTACCCAAATGGAGTAAGATAAGACAGACTCCTGCATTATTCCTCCGATAATTTAGCTGCCTTCAACATGATGGCACATTCAATTCTTTTCTTATGTAATTTACATCCCAGATCGTAGGCATCATTAATATCACCGTGGAATTGATAGGCATTTGCTGCACATCCACCACTGCAATAGAACTTGGCAAAGCAATTTCTGCATTTGTCCTTTGAATATACATTGCATGCTTTAAATTCTTCGCGAAGCTCGGTCTCCTTAATTCCTTCATAAACATTACCCATAAGGAACTCATCAATTCCAACAAATTGATGACAGGGATACAAATCTCCCCAGGGTGTCACGGCCAAATACTCAGTCCCCGACCCACAGCCAGACAGACGTTTAGCAACGCAAGGCCCTCCGGTAAGATCTATCATAAAATGGAAGAAGTTAAAGTCTCTTCCCTCTTTGCTGTATTCTAACATCATTTTAGCTAGCTTATCATACTGTTCGAATAATATTGGCAGATCTTCCTCCTGTATCGCATAAGGCTCCTCAGGTAATGCAACAACCGGCTCCACAGATATTTGCTTAAAGCCTAGATCAGCAAGGTGCTTTACATCCTCTGAAAAATCCAGATTATTATGAGTAAAGGTTCCTCTGACATAGTAATTGTTCTGATTTCTGCTCTCTGCAAGCTTAAGAAACTTGGGAAGAATCAAATCATAGCTTCCTTTTCCATTCCTGCTGGGACGCATCAAATCATTTACTTCTTTTCGTCCATCAATGCTTAGTACTACATTACTCATCTCGCGATTTACGAATTCCATAATCTCATCATCTAAGAGGACTCCATTCGTGGTCAAGGTAAAGCGAAAGTTCTTATCATGCAGCTTCTCCTGCTCTCTTCCATATATTACAAGGTCCTTGACAACCTGGAAATTCATCAGTGGTTCTCCACCGAAAAAATCCACTTCAAGATTTCTTCTACTTCCGGAATTAGCAATCAGAAAATCTAAGGCCTGTTTACCTACTTCATAGGTCATTAAAGCACGTCTTCCCTTGTATTCACCTTCCTCTGCAAAACAATATCTGCAGGCCAGGTTACAATCATGGGCAATATGTAAACAAAGAGCTTTCACTACCGTGGTACGTTGCTTAAACTCTGTAATATAGTCCTCATATATATCCTTCGTAAAAAGAGCCCCATCCTTCTTAAGCTGTTCAACATCTTCCATGGCCTCCATAATTTGACGGACCAGGGATTCTATATCCTCAGTAAAATCTCCACGACTTTCCTTACCAGTAACTAACTTCATATGCTCCGGGCGAGTATATTTCTCGACCATTGAAGCAATAATGCTCTCCTGGCTGTTATCCTCATAGATTGCTATGATATCATAAGCCAAATCATCAACGACATGTATCATACCACTGTTCACATCCAGAACGATATTATATCCATTATTTTTATATTGGTGAACCAATTTGTCTCCTCCTATTTCATAAAAATGAATTGGTTCTCCAATTCATCTCCTCTTAATTCATAAAAATGAATTGACTATGCAATCCATTTATTTCACAGCGAATGGGACTGCCTCAAAATACCTTCCGATCTTCATAAGCTCAGCAGATAGATATTTTGAGGCAGTCCCACGATGAAATCGTCTTAATAACAATAAGTTTTTCTTAATTGTCTATTTGTTTTCACAGCTTTGGTTACCGACCGTACAGGATGTCTTACATGCTGACTGGCAAGATGTCTGGCATTCGCCACAGCCACCCTTTTTCATGGACTCCTTCAGGTTTCTTGTGTTTAAAGTCTTGATATGTTTCATTCTTATGCCTCCTTGAATACATTCATAAATCACGCTGTTCGCGTAGCTTACGCAGAGTATAACATATTTGGGTGTATAAGAAAAGTGTTTTTTGTAATTCTATTATAGTGATATTACTATATTAATAATTTTTGGTAAATTGTATTGAAACGGTTCTGTATAGTATGTTATAATATATGATATCGTAATTAAAACTACATGTATATTTTTATGAAAATTTATTCCCACAGTTAGGGGTCCTACCTTTGACTCGTGAATTCGAAATGAAAGGTTTGGTGTGAAATAATGAAAAACTATATTATTACTACTGATTCTACCTGTGATTTACCCGAGGATTATATATCAAGCCATGGTCTTAGGGTTCTTCCTCTTTACTATAATTTTAATGAAACTGTTTATGGTGGCAGTAATGATCTTAAGCCCAAAGAATTTTATGATAAGATGCGTGGTGGTGCTATGCCGACTACGATGGCAGTTAACCCCGACACCGCCAACGAGATTTTCTCAGAACTACTTAAAGAAGGATACGATATCCTACATATCGCCTTCTCATCTAATTTAAGTGGCAGTTGTTCCGTCGCCGCTACCACAGCTAGAGAGCTTTGTGATGAGATTCCAGGAGCTAAGATAACAGTTGTTGATTCCCTTTGTGCTTCCCTAGGTGAGGGTCTGCTCGTCTATAAGGCTGTTCAGTTAAAGGAAAGTGGTAAATCTATAGATGAGGTTACAAACTGGTTAGAAGAGAATAAATTAAACTTGTGCCACATATTTACTGTGGATGATCTTCACCATCTACACCGTGGAGGAAGAGTATCCAAAGCAACTGCTATTATTGGAACACTGATTAGTGTTAAACCCGTTCTACATGTAGACGACGAAGGCCATCTGGTTCCTCTCCTTAATGTCAGAGGGAGAAAAAAGGCCTTAATCTCCTTAGTTGACCAGATGGAGAAGCGAATCGAGGGCTTTAGAGATAAGAATGATATAGTCTTTGTCAGCCATGGTGACAGCCTAGAAGATGCTGAATATGTTGCTTCTACTGTGAAGGAGCGCTTCGGTATCGAGGCTTCCTTGATTAATTATGTCAGTCCCACGATTGGAGCGCATTCTGGTCCTGGAACAATAGCATTGTTCTTTATTGGAAATCCACGATAGGAATACTAAAGCGGGAGGCTTGCCTCCCGCTCTTTTTTAATTAAAATGCCAAGAATCAAATAAAAATCCATTACCACTGAATGTAAAGAATAAGTTATGTAGACCTGCTACACCATTTACATTCACAGTTACCTCGGCATAATCCTCTACACCTCCGGTATTCGGAACCTCTAGATAGCCCAGACATTCACCTTCAAGCTTATCCACCGTAATCCTTATTACATTTCCCGCAAATTCACTGGCTACCTTCGCCGTAAAAGTGCTAGGAGCTGTATCACCAAAGTCCACATCAGATAAACCTATCCAATCTCCTGTCTCGATATCATCTACTACAGCATTGATCTCTCCATAAATACTGCTAGGCTCTTTAACCATCTTTACGGAAATGCCGCCCATCCAAGCCATTGTTTCTGCCTCTGTCACTATATATGGATTAAGCTTAGATATCTGTTCAACACCAAACTTGGAAGCCATTACATTCCGGATAGTTCCATCTTCATTTATCGTTACTTCATCCACATGGGTGCTCCGATATCCGCCCTTCATCCCCATATCATCTTGAAGTGCCTGCGTATGGTAGAAGATATACCACTTATCCTTGAAATTAATCATGCTATGATGGTTATTTCCCCAGGTCTTAAAAAATGTACCCGGGTTCCTCAGTACAGATCCCCTATATTCCCAAGGACCCATAGGATTATCACTGGTCATGTAAATGATTTCAGCTATTTCTGGTACGTAAGGTCCCACTGCATTGTCTCTACTATCCCAGTTGGAGCAATATGTATAATAATATGTATCACCCACTTTATTAATTCCCGAATCCTCAAAGAGATATGGTGCCTCGATAACGACCGGAGTACCTGCAAGGCTAATCATATCCTCTCCCAGTTCAACAACCCTGGCTGTATTCGGCATCTCTTCCTGTCCCTTTGGAACTCCACCACCAAAATACAGATAGGCCTTTCCATCGTCATCCAACAATACTGCAGGGTCAAATAGCCATTCGACATCAGAACAATTATCCGTCTTCTTGGTAACAAGCGCTTTTCCCAAAGGATCCTCAAAAGGACCTACCGGACTATCACCTCTTAATACCCCGATACCTCCGCCACTATTTGCGAAGTAGACAAAAAACTGCTCCTTACCATCGATTATTTTATGTGCAGCAGCCGGAGCCCAGGAATTATTTGCCCAGTTAGTGGCTCCATTTGGTGTCCCGACCTTAATCGTCCCATGATCTGTCCAATTGACCAAATCATTGGAGGAAACGCAGTTTAAGGTTTTAATCAAACCATAGGTATTCTCCACAGCGTTGCCTTCTCCATCATATGAAAGCTGTTGTGAATCGTTGGTCATATAAACATATACCCTATCATTATAAACCATCGCAAAGGGGTCTGCACCGAACCTCTGAGACATTACGGGATTATGATAGCCTATAGCTTTAAATGCTTTGGCCGGCTCAAGATTCTCAAACAGTCTCTCAGGGTCTTTAATAGTAGTTTCATATACAACCTTTAAATTATCCTCCATCACAGGATGATTTCCTTCATTTGTCATGTTCTCCTCCTCATTTAGGCTTTCTTCATTTGTCATGTTCTCTTCTTCAATTAAGTTCTCTTCTCCTGTAATGATCTCCTCATTATCAGCATCTTTAAAC
>DATESP010000045.1:0-3956 GCA_035270645.1 Mobilitalea sp.
GGAACTTTACCGCCACCGTGCGGAGCATCGATTACATACTTCGGAACAGCATAGCCGGAGATGGAGCCGGTCAGGTTACCTATAATCTCAATTCCCTTTTCTACCCTTGTTCTGAAGTGATTCAAACCCTGGCTTAAATCACATTGATAAAGGTAATACGGCCGAACCCTTGCTTTAACCAGTTTGAGAAGCAACTCCTTCATAATTTCCGTACTATCATTGATGTTACGTAAAAGCACACTCTGATTGCCAAGAGGAATTCCCGCATCGACAATATCGGCACAGGCTTTGATAGAATCAGGGGTCAGTTCCTTCGGATGATTAAAATGCGTGTTAATCCAGATAGGCTGATATTTTTTGAACATAGCTAAAAGCTCTGGTGTGATACGCATAGGCATTACAACAGGTACTCTGGTTCCGATACGAATAATCTCCACATGTTCAATTCGTCTTAATTTTACTATGATGCTTTCCAACCTGGAATCACTCATGGTAAGCGGATCGCCTCCAGAGATAAGCACATCACGAATCTGTGTATTCTTAGCAATATAATCTACACATGCATCAACCTCTTCATCCGTTATAGTAAAATCCTCTTCTCCGACGGTTCTTCTTCTGGTACAGTGTCTGCAGTACATAGAGCACATGTGCGTTACTAAAAATAATACTCTGTCAGGATATCGATGAACTATATTCTTAACGGGACTTTCCAATTCTTCATCTAGCGGATCCTCAAGCTCATAAGGAGCAATCTGAGTCTCGTATATGGTAGGAACCGCCTGCATTCGAATTGGACACATGGGATCTTCGCGATCCATTAGTGATGCATAATACGGGGTTATTGCCATTCGAAAATGCTTAAGGCAAATTGAAATATCCTGTTTATCCTTTTCACTTAGCTTAATTATCTTTTCTAATTCCTCTACAGTAGTAATTCGGTTACTGAACTGCCACTTCCAATCATACCACTGGGCACATTGATGCCCCTCATCGTATATTATGTCTTTACATTCAGACATTTAAAGTCACCTCAATTATTATTTAATAATTCAGGCCATATCTTTTAAGTGCGGCGCCAAGTATGCTGCGTACCAAACTAATATAGTCTGTTCCATTGAATTCTGCGAGCATCGGAAAATCACTATAGCCTGGAGCTAATCCGGGTAGAGGGTTGATTTCTATAAAATAAAGCTTTCCATCTTCAGAAAGTCTAAAGTCAATCCTGGCAAAATCCTTACAGTCAAGGATTTGATAGATTTTTCGAGACTTATTAATAATCTCTGCTTCCTGTTCAGCTGTAAGCCTGGCAGGGCTTTCATAACGTATAAATTCCTTATAATTTTGTTTGACATTATAGCTGTAGATATTGTATTTATCTTGCTTTACATAGATGATTTCCATTGGAGGAAATACATGTAGATCTTCGTCATTGCCGATGATACCGACAGTAAATTCTCTGCCTCCGATATACTCCTCAACAAGCATATCCTGTCCGTACATGCTTATACATTTCGTAGCCAGGTTACGAAGCTCTGTCATGTTTGATACAATAGCGACATCATTAATACCCTTGCTGGAGCCTTCTGCATTAGGCTTTACAATAGCAGGGAAAGTAAAATGGCCGCTAAATTTTTGATTGTAATGAGATATTATATGATACTTGGGGGTTCGGATGTGATAAGTTGCAAGAACCCTTTTTGTAAGAGCCTTATCTAGCGCAAGGCAGAGAGTGGTTTCATCAGATCCTGTGAAAGGAATCCGGAAATAATTAAGTAGGGCAGGAACCTGTGCTTCACGGCCCCTCCCATAAATACCTTCGGCAATATTAAATACTATATCTACCGGATGATTTCTTAATTTCATCGGTAGCTCCTCGTCTGCTTCCAGTAACGTAACCTGAGAGTACTCGTCCTCTAGAGCTTTCTTAATTGCCATAACAGTGTCGATACTATCGTACTCTGCCTCAATATCCACGATATCTGACGCAATATTCTGCTTAAGATTATAGGTTAATCCTATGCGCAGAGGATGCCACGTGTCGGGTTTTGAGTGATTTTCCATGTTAAACACTATCCTTTTCTTGGTTTATGTAACTTGTATATATTAATGTGAAAATAAAAATATATGTATATGGCTACGAGTATAACTCGATTTTTCGTAATGTCAATATTATTTTTAACTAAATTATTAAGTAAAATAGATCTTTCAAATGACACGATTAATAGTATAATTTACATGCATTAGCGTCAACTTGAACCGAAGTGATAACTGCAAGTTTATTACTTGACCATTGTTTTATGCAAAGAATCAATGTATAATATTACCATGTAATTATATATCATAATTTGAATTATGAATGGGACTTTATTTATATTTTGAGAGGAGTTTATCATGCGAGAACTGGAAATCAAAAATGTAAAGACGGCACAATACAGCGATTTCAATTTGAATCAGATATATGAATACATTGGTAAGAGTAAGCAATCATTCGAATTTCAAAGGAGTGAAAGTGTTTCGCCATACAGAAGTGGAGAGGGAAAACTCAGTGTTAACTTTTATACGTTACAACCAGGAAAAAGTAATTATCCATACCATCAGCATACAGGGAATGAAGAAGTATTCTATATTATTTCAGGGAAGGCTACGTTAAAAACATCAAAAGGAGATAGTGAAGTTACTGAAGGCGATGTAATTGTACTGCCGCCAAATGAAAACGGAGCGCACATGTTGACTAATAATTCAAATGAGCCGCTATTTTACCTTGATGTTCATACAGTAGATTCACCGGAAGTAATTATCTATCCCAATACAGGAAAAGTGCGCATTATGACTGGAGATATGCAAAAATCATTTAAAATTGAATCAGAAGTAAACTATCTTGAAGGTGAATAGGTTATATAGTTATTTATGGAGGTGTAGAGTGGCTTCTTGGGTTACACATTTAATGATAGCTGATAATGTAATGAAGCAATGTCCTGAATTGGATAGATGTGGGTTTTGTGTAGGTAATATTGCACCAGACTGTAATGTGGAGAATGAGGATTGGACATCCTTCACTCCGCCAAGAGAGGTTAATCACTGGATGAGCAAAGAAAGAAAAGTTGCCTCAGATTGTGATACCTTCTAGAGTGAATATATACATAAATATAATAGAGACATTCAATCGCGAGACTTATAACAATTCGATTGATGGTCAAACTACTCTAATAAATAGTTTGGCAAACGAATGTGGTACATACGGCGACGGGAGTACTGATGACTTTAGAGTAAGACCTGGGGTTATAAATTATTTATCTTCTAAAGACATTTCGCCAAGCTTTTGTGGATTTATGTCAGAGACAAATTTTTTTCGGTTATATTTTTATGCTTTTTCCCTTAACTTCACAATATTAGCGGCACTACGTCTGCGACTGTCTTCAATAGCTGCGTAGTGTTTTTTTGTTGTATTGACATCCTTATGGCCAAGGACATCAGCAACTAGATAAATGTCACCGGTTTCACGGTAAAGGCTGGTGCCATAGGTGCTTCTGAGTTTATGAGGGGTGATTTTCTTTAGCTTGGTTACGGTAGAGGCATATTTCTTCACTAAGTTCTCAACGGAACGGACATTCAGCCGTTTAAGCTGCAGGGATAGGAAGAGAGCATTGGTATGGCCTTCAACTGGATTTAACTTCTTTCGTTCTGCTAGGTACTCCAGTAAGGCATCGCTTACCTCGGTTCCAAAATAAACGACTACCTCATAACCGCCCTTTCTCCGGATTTTTATGCCATTGACTTCAAAGTCCACATCATCGATATCTAGACCAACGCACTCGGACACACGAATTCCGGTTCCAAGTAGAAGAGTCATAAGAGCAAGGTCACGGAGTTTGGTTTTCTCATGATATTTCTGTTGAGTTTTTGTCATATTTTCTGCGTTCTCAACTTCGTCCAGAAGGCGAGCGACTTCATCAATC
>DATESP010000046.1:0-11303 GCA_035270645.1 Mobilitalea sp.
GCGTCCGTCGAAAGAACGATGTCTGCAATATCAATTTCATTTCGCAGAGATCCTGCCACGCCGGTATTAATAACTGCATCTATATGATAAATATCTACCAGAATCTGGCTACATATTGCGGCATTGACTTTACCTATTCCACTGTGTACAACCACGACCTGTTTTCCGTCTATCGTTCCCTCATTAAACTTCATCGAAGCAAGCTCTTTGATTACCACTTCTTCCATCCGGCTTTTTATGATATTAACCTCTTCCTCCATCGCGCCGATAATTCCTATTTTCTTCATATGCTCTCTCCTATCTTACTTGTCATTATTTAGGTAGTTATATGTTTATTTAAGTTGTCTATCTACTCTATAGTGTCTTTCTAATAATATTCGCACCAGCCCAAGTCCTACATGTACATCATCTACAAAATCAGGTAGCAAATTATAATGGCTTGATAATATAGCAGAATAATCAGCAAAAGTAATATGTTAACATTATACATCAGATTACATAATTGTAAAAGATTTTACCGCTAAAAAGTATTTGCATATTTCATATATATGAGCTAGAATGTACTCGATTATAAGGATACATTGAATGCATGAATGTAAGCATATATGTAAGCATACATGTAAGGAAGGGTGTTAATTTGTGATATACAAAACATCGGGTGTTTGTAGCACTCAGATAGACTTTGAAATTGATGAAAAAAGTGATACTATAAAGGCAATAAGTTTTAAAAATGGCTGTGCTGGGAATGCTAACGGACTATCTAAGCTATTAATTGGGATGTCGGTGGATGAGGTAATCAACCGATTGGAGGGGACACCCTGTGGCTGGAAGAAAACCTCCTGTCCGGATCAGTTAGCTCAGGCTCTTAAGAAATGGAGGTCTTTACGTTGAAACGAATCGTATTAACAGGTGGCGGTACTGCAGGTCATGTAACTCCATGCATTGCTTTACTGCCCGAACTTAAAAATGAAGGTTATGACATCCATTACATCGGTTCCCAAAATGGAATCGAGAAGAAACTAATTGAGGAATACCGTATCCCGTATTATGGGATCTCCTCAGGAAAATTACGAAGATATTTTGATCCTAAGAACTTTTCTGATCCATTCAAGGTGATGAAGGGCTACTTTGAAGCACGCAAAATACTAAAAAAATTAAAACCGGATGTCATCTTTTCAAAAGGTGGCTTTGTCACCGTGCCAGTTGTCCTGGCAGCGAAGAAATATAAGATTCCGGTCATAATTCATGAATCAGATATGACTCCCGGTTTGGCTAATAAGCTTGCAATACCTGCTGCCAGAAAAGTTTGTGCTAATTTTCCAGAAACTATCGCATACCTTCCTCCAGAAAAGGCGGTTCTTACAGGAACACCTATCCGAATGGAATTATTTACAGGCAATAAGCTGCAGGGGCTAGATTTCTGCGGATTCACAGTAAATAAACCCGTCCTACTTATCATTGGCGGAAGTAGCGGTTCAAGGATAATTAATGAAATAGTCCGTGGTATGCTACCAACATTGTTACGGGATTATCAGATTATCCATCTATGTGGTAAGGGTAATCTGGACGATAAACTTACCAAGCTAACTGGATATGTCCAATATGAATATATCAAGAAGGAGTTGAATGATTTATTTGCTGCTGCTGATCTTATCATCTCCAGAGCCGGAGCAAATGCTATCTGTGAACTTCTTGCACTCCGGAAGCCTAATATACTTATCCCGTTATCCCTGCACTCTTCCCGAGGTGATCAGATTCTAAACGCAGAATCCTTCGAGCGTCAGGGTTATTCCTACGTCATAAAGGAAGAAGAACTAAGCATCTCCAGCCTTCTACAGGCAATAGGCAAAGTAATGGAGGAAAAGAACACATATATAGATACGATGAATCATAGTGAACTTAATAATGCTATTGATACCATCATCGCACTTATCAAGGAATATTAATAACCTACATTAGTATGATTCTGCATTCTTAAATAAAAAAAGACTTTTGAATAACAGCCGATTTCATGCCGATTTAGCTGCTATACAAAAGTCTTTTCTATTTTATGAATTGGCACATAAGTACTCCGGGGTATACTTTAATTTCGAATTACAATTTCTGTATTAATCAGTCATTATTCTTCATAAATAGTCCATTTGGATTACGACAAATAATGCAAACTACGCTATAATATACTTAGCAATGGCTTCAGCAACCTTAGAAGCTTCTCCCTCAGCATACTCTCCATGGGTCCAGGTCATATTTACCTGGTCATTTACGAATCTCGGGATTATATGCATGTGGAAATGGAAGATGGTCTGTCCTGCGACCTCACCATTGTTCTGGAGGAGATTAAGGCCGTCACAACTTAGTTCCTTCTGCATCGCTCGTGCAATCTTCTGTGCCACTATTAAAGCTTTCTCTGCTGTAGCTTCGTCAAGCTCATATAAGTTGGCAGCATGTCTTTTTGAAAGCAAAATTACATGCCCCTTCGCTGCTGGAGAGATATCCATAATTGCTTTAAAGTCTTCATCTTCATAAACTGTAGCAGACATAATATCCCCAGCTATAATCTTACAAAATATACAATTATCCTTCATAATAATAACCATACCTTTCTTCATAGCCTGCCATCTTTATGTGAGAAAATCTATGGTTTTCTCACTCCAATGTCGATTGCTGTATTATACTTATCATTGCATTTTTTTCCATAATTTGATAATATCATAATTGCTCAAGTGAAACCCTGTATAAATATTTATAACCCTAGAAAGGGGGTATCTAGATGAATACAGAAATAGACAATGATACATTGGCTTGTCTCGTCAAAGAAAATCCGATACTTGAAACTGCTATGCAAAATCTCTTGGAAACCAATAAAAAGACCACCACCATGTTCATCCATGAGTTGCGTAATCCCTTATCACTAATAAAGGGTACGCTTCAATACATAGAGACAAAGCATCCTGAGACAAAGGATTTCAAATATTGGGACCAGCTTCAAGATTTGGTGCGTGATCTAGAGTTAATGATGTCCGATGCTTCTCTTCTAAATTCTTGCAGCTATATTAATAAAGAACCTTACGACTTACTTTCACTAATCATCGATACAAAAAATAACTATATGCCACAAGCCATAACACAACAAGTTGATCTGACCTTGACTGTCGAAGATGGCAGCGATGAGTATTTTAAGTCTTATTCATGTGACTCTGGAAAGCTGAAGCAGGTCATGTCCAATCTGGTTAAGAACGCCCTCGAAGCCACTTTATCAGGCGGCTTCATTAACATCCGGTTAAGTCGTCAAGGCGGACAAGAAGACTCCCTTCCTAAACTAGCCATTCAGATAAGTAATAACGGCCTCCCCATCCAAGAGGATAATATTAGCAAGATCTTTCTTCCCTTTTACACTAACAAAAAGGGTGGGATCGGCATTGGGCTTGCCTTAGTAAGCAAAATCATACAGCTTCACTATGGTAGTATAAGTGTGAGCTCAGATGCTATGTTAACTAGCTTTACTATATTATTACCACTCTAAAGCATATCTACAGTGATTACTCTATAATATATTAAATTGAAACACCTGATCAAAGGTGCGGAGTGTTTTAAAGTTGCCCTTTGCAGTTAATTCACCGGACATGAATGCACCCTGAAATGTTATTCTGCCCTGAATAAGCTTATTCATTACACTATGTGTTGTCTTTGCTATTACTTCAGAATCCGGCTTGTCACCATAATAACATTTTAGTCGTTTATCATTAATCTCTACAACCAGTGTTTTCTTAATATCCGAGAGGGTAATCGCATAGGAAGCCACAAAATCATCCAATGGATGAAAATTGTCTTTTAAGTTCTTGATGAATTCCTGCCCGGATTCGTTCTCACCGCTATCCAGCATTTCCTTAAACATTTGAGTTAGTTCTTCAATATCTTCCTTCTGCTTCTTAACATATGCATCATCCGATACATACATGGAGAGCTGTTCACTTTCCTGTGGGGTCAGTAAAATAGAATTTCCCTGTATTAGATTGTGTTTAATTGCGGTATTACTTACCGGAAGCATCTTTCTCTTCTGATTAATGTTACGGTAAAATGCCTCTGCTTTGCCCTCTATTATTTTGGTATAGTCCGCGTTGGTCTCAAAATCAACATGGTCCTCCACATAGGCGCATAGCCCATTGCTAGGTATGCCTCCGAGCATCTCCCATGCCTTAATTAATGTAAGCTCTGCTTCCCTCTCTCCATAGGTACCTGCCGTAACAACTGGAAGCATATATAGCTTGCTAAGCTTTTCCTTGTCCGCATAGAGCCAGCAGGCATCCAAAAACTGCTGCATCAGTCCGCCGATCCCCATCCACTCAACCGTCGTTGCAAGTATAACCGCATCACATTCCTTCAGAGTCTTTGGCAACATCGTAATAGTATTTTTCTCTTCGTAAAGGTTGTATCTGGTAACATGAACCCGAAGTTCTTCCAGTACCGAGGTCAGCTTAGACATTACATAAATAGTTGGATCTTCAATTAATCCTCTACCTCCATAATAAATATTAATCTTCATTTCCTTACCTCTCCTTCTAGCACCTTTATCAAATACGCTTCTTATGTTCGCTTCGGTTTACGATACAATAGTAAAGCAAGTACTACACCTCCAAGAAAGCCCCCGACATGAGCAGCATTATCAGTATTTACACTCATTATTCCACCATAGAGGCTAAATAATGTAAAGAGAATAATCTGACGTGCATTTATATCCTCCAGCCTACCCTTGTTTACAGCAATAATATAAGCTATCGCGCCAACGATTCCAAAGATGGCTCCGGAGGCTCCAACAGACAGCACATTATTACCCTTTATCATATTATAACTGATGGATGTTAACCCTGCAATAATACCTGAGCCAAAATAAATAATTAAATACTTCGTTCTTCCTGCAGCGCGCTCTAAATTATCTCCGACAAAAAACAATACAATCATATTATTTATCAGATGTCCGAAATCAGAATGAAGAAACATAGAGGTAACTATCCTATATCCTTCACCTTCCTCCATAATGAATTTCCAATTTAAGGCTCCACCCTCTAATAACGGGTCAGTATCCCCAAATATTCCATAATGAATAATAATAAATACTATTATGTTTATAGCAACCATCGCTGTATTAAACATTGTAATCCATCCGCCCTTTAAGGGTTTTTCACTGGTTTCTACACCGTAATCCACCTTATGTTCAGAGGCATCAACCGACATACTTGTAGCATATTGTTCATTCTCAAGCAAAAGCTCGATTTCATTTCTTAGTCCCAAGAAGTCAGAGGGTTGGTTCTCATAGATAATCAGGCGTCTCTCTGATAAATCAATAATCCAATGTGCATCCTGTTCTAGACAGAACTGTCTCGCCCGGAGTGGTACTTCGGTAAGGATAATTCCCAGAAGATTAATTATTCCAAATCCGCTACTAATAAAGGTCTTCTTTATATTGGACAGAATCTGATCATATTCCTCCGCCGTCCGCTCATCGCCAGAAGGTGCATAGAAGATTATGACTATATCTGCCTCCTCGTTCGCCGCCGTTCGATAGAACAGCTGAAACCCGCTTGCGTGGATTGCAGCCCTCTTAAATTCCCTCATTACTAATTGGTAGTCCAATCCATCAATTATACTCATAATATATTCCTTATCTTTCAATAATTCTAAAGGTACTGAACAGTTACTGTTTCACTACAAAATGGATGCTCACACTCATTTTAGCGCTGAAAAACTGGGTGTACTGGATTTGTTACCTCTTTTATTTTTCCCAGTCAAAGGAGCGCTTGACAGCCTTCTGCCACCCAATAATCAAGTTCAACCGCTGTTCCTCCTGCATCTTAGGAAGAAAGGATTTCGAAAGTGCCCAATTCTTCTTAATCTCTTCCCTATCTTTCCAGAATCCAACTGCTAGTCCAGCCAGATAGGCAGCCCCCAGGGCAGTTGTCTCTATGCACTCAGGTTTATTGACCTTTGTCTGGAGAATATCGGCCTGGAACTGCATCAAGAAACTGTTTGCGCAGGCACCTCCGTCCACCTTAAAGGATTTTAAGCAGGTCTCAACATCATTTTCCATAGCTTTCACTACATCATATGTCTGGTATGCGATGGATTCCAAGGTAGCACGGATGATATGGTTCCGGTTACAGCCCCTGGTGATACCGACGATAGCACCTCTGGCATATTGATCCCAATAAGGAGCACCCAGCCCGGTAAAAGCAGGTACCACATAGACTCCGTTCGTATCCTCCACCTCAGTCGCGTACTTCTCACTCTCTTCAGAAGTCCTAATCAGTTGGAGTTCATCTCTTAACCACTGTATGGCTGCTCCTCCTACAAAGACACTTCCCTCGAGAGCATACTCAGCCTTCGTATCTGTACACGCAGCAATCGTAGTAAGCAGACCATGCTTTGAAGTTATAGCCTCCGAGCCGGTATTCATCAATAGGAAACATCCGGTTCCATAAGTATTCTTAACCTCACCCTTGTTAAAACAGTTCTGTCCGAACAATGCCGCCTGTTGGTCCCCTGCAGCTCCGCCAATCCTTATCTCCCCACCGAATAATGCTTGATCTGTAACACCGTAAACACAACTGGAGGGCTTCACTTCGGGAAGCATAGAAATCGGAATGTCTAGTTCCTTTAATATCCTGGTATCCCATTCTAATTTATTAATATCAAAAAGCATCGTTCTGGATGCATTCGTATAGTCAGTAACATAGGTTTTTCCCCTAGTCAAGTTCCAGATCAGCCAGGTGTCCACTGTGCCAAAAAGCAGATTCCCCTGATTGGCTTCCTCTCTTGCACCGGGGACATTATTAAGAATCCATGCCACCTTGGTTCCCGAAAAATAAGCGTCTGGGATCAGTCCTGTCGTCTTCCTTATATAGGGCTCTAAGCCCTTCTTCTTTAATTCCTCAACCATGAGTGCCGTTCTGCGGCATTGCCAAACGATGGCATTACAAACCGCTTGTCCGGTATGCTTATTCCATACAATAGTCGTCTCTCTTTGGTTTGTGATACCAATTGAAGCGATCTCCCCTGCCATAATTCCAAGCTTAGCCATCGCTTCGGTCGCTACAGAGATTTGAGAGGACCAAATCTCCATGGGGTCATGCTCCACCCAGCCCGGCTTCGGATAAATCTGGGGGAATTCCTTCTGAGCAGAACTCTTCATTTTACCTGCTTTATCAAAAATAATACATCTTGAACTAGTCGTACCCTGGTCAAGAGCCATAACATATTGCTGATTCATGTCGAGTTCCCCACTTCTTAATATTATTATATATGTATACCCTTATTACTAGATAGGTATACTTATTGTACCACTGTATTCCCTGTATTTACAATAGCTTTCCAAGGATAATACAAGCTCTGTTATACAATGACAAAAGCTGCTATAGAGCAATTCTATGACAGCTTTTGTCATTGTATCTAATCAGCTATTTCTGAATATAATATTTCAGGAACTCACCAATGGAATTAATTGCGATCTTTAAGTGCTCCACTTCTGGAAGGTATACTATCCTGAAATGATCCGGCTGTTCCCAATGGAAGCCACCGCCATGTGTTAATAGGATTTTCTTCTCTTTTAGAAAATCAAGGACAAATTTCTCATCATCCAGAATGTTAAACCTCCGGGCATCAATCTTCGGAAAAATGTAAAAGGCTGCCTTGGGTTTAACTGCACTTAATCCCGGAATTTCATTTAGTGCATGGTAGATGTATTCTCTCTGCTCATAGATTCTTCCTCCCTTGACTAGAAGGCGCTCTGTCTCTTCTGAGTGATTTAGTGCCATGGATATAACGGATTGTACGGGAACATTGGCGCATAGACGCATTGAGGAAAGCAGATTAATTCCTTCAATATAACCCTTTGCACGAGATTTATCCCCTGAGAAACACATCCATCCACAACGGTATCCGGCTATCAGATGAGACTTTGACAGTCCATTAAAACTAACAACCATCAGATCCGGAGCCAATGAAGCCATCGCCACATGCTCTCTGCCGTCCATGACGAGTCGGTCATATATTTCATCAACAAAGATGATCAGATCCCTCTGTCTAGCAAGCTCCACGATCTCCTCTAAAACCTCCTTCGGATATAAGGCTCCTGTAGGATTATTGGGATTGATTACGACAATTCCCTTGGTCCTTGACGTAATCTTACTCCTGATATCCTGAATGTCTGGATACCACTCTGCCTCTTCATCACAGACATAATGAACTGCATTACCTCCTGCCATGATAACAGAGGCTGTCCACAGGGGATAATCTGGGGCAGGAACCAGTATTTCGTCACCGGAATTAATAAGTCCATGCATTGACATTGTAATTAATTCACTTACACCATTGCCTATATAGATATCCTCCGGGGATACGTTTGGAATGTTTTTCTTCTTACAATACTCAGCGATTCCGATTCTCGCCGACATAATACCCTTTGAATCTGAATATCCTTCCGAAGCAGTCAGATTATCAGACATAATCTGAATCAGTTTATCAGGGGCTCTGAACCCAAAAGGGGCAGGATTTCCTATGTTCAGCTTCAATACATCGATGCCATCCGCCATCATACGGTTTGCCTCTTCCATAACCGGTCCTCTGATATCATAACATACATTATCTAATTTTGATGACTTCCCAAACTCTCTCATAAATCTTATCCCCTTTCAAATTTGTTTTTTCCTTAGTTTGCATAAAAAAACACCCTAAACGTTAGTTAACGTTTAGGGCGAATACTTATCGATCCGTGTTACCACCTAAATTCAGAGAGAATATCTTATCTTCGGGAAGATTAATACTCCTACTCTGCTCTCTGCCAGTACAATCATACTGTATCCCTATAACGCGGGAAGACGTTGATGCCTACTAAGCAAATTGCTGTTCGGATCAAAGCTCCAAGACTGCTTCAATATTAACTCCATAAAGATTCGCACCCAACATCTTCTCTCTGAGATATCATTAATATTTACTTCTTCTCTTCATCGCCTTTTTCAATTTTGACTAATTTTAGCAGAGTAAATATGATCTGTCAATAGATAAAAAACTTTATCGCTTTCTTTGATAAAATAAACATTACTCGCTTTAAGCATTCAGCTATTCTACGGCAGCTTTAATAGTATGTATAAACCGATATTTTATATTAGCAAATGCAATCTCATCCCCATCCTTGATTTCTCTACGCTGATAGGTCTGCAGAGGCTCATTATTTAAGAAGGTTCCATTAGTGGAGTTTAGATCTGTTAAGTAATATTGCTCCTGCTCTCTAGTTATCTTAGCATGATATCTACTAACAACATCTTTTTCAATACAGTAATCCACATTCTTCTTAAGTTTACCAATGAAAAACGGGAAATCAACAATTCGAATGCTCTCGTAAGTGGTTTCATCTACAGGTTTTAAGAAGAACCCCTCTACTGGAACATATGAATTAAGCAGACAAGTAGGGTTACAGCTCTTAGTTCCCATCTCAGGCAGCTCTGCCTGAGATGTGGGTATATCTCGCCCTACTAGAATATCCGACTTTTCTTGAATATCTGGATTTCCTTGTGTAAGCAATCCATTCTTGTTATCCTTTTCAGGATATACATTTTCCCGTTCTATATTCTGCCTAGGGTCAATATACTCTTGCTTCATAACTAGTTTTGTTATTTTCTTATTTTTATCCCATACCTTGGTCATTAGATACCCGTCAATACAAAAAATTATCAGAAAAGTGCCAAATAATTTGCTATAATCAATCCGATTTCCTAGTGAATTATAAATTAATTTGAGTGACAAACATAGATATATGCTAAGAATTGTTCCGAGGCCACAGATTCCTGTATAGAGGAAGGTTTTCCAAGAATAGCACGGTATCTCTCTCTCCCCAGTGATTTTCTCTATCATAACGGAGGGACTCTGAGAACCCTTTTTTCTTATTTCTGGTGTAATCCGCGCTTCTATCGAAGTTAAGGCTTGTATATGACGAGAATTTTGTGTATGAGAATGGGTTTGAGAATGAGGACTGCGCTCTTTGCTGGCTGGCAGAGGTTGAAGGTCCCTTTGCACAACCTCCTGTAGATGATACAAGGTAAATCCTTCTTCCTTTCCCGCGGCATACAGATTATACACCAGAAGGACAGCTTCCTTATCCTTATAATTTACCTTATTCATAATATATTCAATAAAGCTACACATCTGCTCCTTTATGTCCTTGCGGTAACCAGGCAGATAGCATAATTCTATTCGCTCGGAGGACAGATCTACAAATATCACATCAGAGCCTAGTACAAAATCATTTTCATTCAAAAGATACTCATATGCCTTTTCAATCGTTTCAAGTAGATTCGTAAAAAGCTTTTTTACTATAGAATAAGACATATCGGATTTAGCTAACAGGTTGCTTAGTGCCTGCTTTGCCGTGATATCATAATAGTAATAAACTTTGTTATCAATACCCCTTTTCTCTAGTGAAAGTATACCCTCCATTCCTTCTGCTTTTAGCATCTGAATACAATAGGGTTCGTCATTACTATTCTCATTTTCCGGTAATACCATATAGCTATGGTGCAGATCCTTAGTATATTCAATTTCCATGTTTCTCCTCATTTCTGCACAGAGTGAACGATTTTAACATTTACCCTTTCAACATGATACCGCTCAGCGGCATCTCAAATAATATAAGAAGTTTACCCGCCTAATTAAGTATCTTGTCTAGTTTTTCTTGCAGAGCCTCCATCCCTTTAATCTTTTTCCCTGTATTCAAAATCACTTCACTGATTCTGAGAATTTCAGCTGGATTATGGATTGGGCAATTCACCTCAATAACCAGTTTTGAACTAGGGTTAAAATAATCTAAAATACCCCTAATCGGTATTTTGAATTCTCCCTCGACAACAATCGAGACCTTAAGTTTACCTGCTGTTACACTAACCTTTGTAACTTCTGTGGATAACAGGCCTCCGCTTAATTTTTGTTCCAAAAAGGTCTGTATGTCTTCCTCCATAGCATTTGCATTACCTATCAGAAGATAAAATATACCTCTGTCATTAATACCTTCATAATTAACCGCCCCGGTCTCAATATCTGCATCATGCTTGAGCGTCATCATGGCCTTAAACAAAGCCTTATCCACAGTTCCCTCTATTCTATTTTTATCATGTAGATAGAAGGATAGGTAGATCAATGAGATGGTAACGAATAATACAATTGGCATAACCAGTGCCGCTTCAACCGTGAAGCTTCCTTTTAATTTCTTGTTCATTGACTCCACTCTCACTCTCTAAAATGTTAATTATTATCCGTTG
>DATESP010000047.1:0-3091 GCA_035270645.1 Mobilitalea sp.
AGTAGCTCTGATATGGCTATTCCATACGTTTCTGCAATACCTTCTAATGTATCTCCCTCTTGGATTATATAGGTTATCTCAGGAATCCGAACAACTATGGTCTCCCCTACAACTAGCCTATCCGGATGAATGATATCGTTATCAAGTATCAGTCTATCGGCCGATACACCGTATTCTTCAGCTATAGAATTTATAGTATCACCAGCTTTTACAACGTGAATGGTCATAATTACCCTCAAAAATATTACTTGATTAAATATATGTTCATCATTATAGTGTCATTCATGAATTAGTTCAAGTTGATTCAATACAAAAGGCCGCACGTTAAGTTATCCACTTAACTTGCGGCCTTTCAATGATTAAGATTATAGTTTTATAACAAATGCATTAGTAACCAGCCTTATCATAATCCTGCCTTGCGCCGTGATATGCGTATTTGGCTTCTAGCTTGCCATCAAATAGCAAAGGACTACGATCATATCTCCAAGATAAGCTGTCTGCAAATCCCCAGTAAGTAATACCAGATACACTGGTGGTGCCTGCAGCATTTCCTTCAATAATTCTATTGACCAATTCATAATAGTACTGACCCTGAGCTAATAAATTCTCTTCTGTAGCCTTAAGAATATTCTGCCAGGTGCCAAGACTTACATCAAGCTCTGTTATCTGCACATCCAAACCAGTTTCACTGAAGGCTGTCAGTGTCGACATATAATCGTCAATGGAATCACCTGTATATAAGTGCCCCTGGCATCCGATACCGTCTATCAGAGATCTTCCAGTTTCATCCACTAGTGAATTTGCCAGTTTGACGATGTAGTCGGTCTTAAATTGCTCATTATAGTCATTATAATAAAGCTTTATTGTCTCAGGAGCATATTTATCTGCATAAGAGAATGCATACCAGATAAAGTCTTCTCCAATAGTCTTCTTCCAATAGCTATCACGATAAGAACCATCATCATTAATTGCCTCATTTACAACATCATATGCGTAGAACATATCTGCATAACCAAGAGTATCCAAAAGTTCAAATGTCTGTTTTATGTAGTTCTCCATACGTGCGAGCATGGTATCGCGATCGGCTAAGCCCTGTGCTTTATCAAAGTTATTATAGAAAATCCAGTCAGGAGTCTGGCTATGCCATACAAGGACATGACCACGCATTGACATTCCATTACTTTTTGCCCAATCAAGCAAATCTGTAGTCCTCTTAGTGAATTCTACCGAAAGCTCTCCGGTCTCAATACTCTTAGATTTACTAATGAGATAATCCGGTTTCATAAAATTCTCATGAGTGATACTGTTAAAATTTGCAGTAATAATGTCTGTAAATTTACTTTGTGTAATCATAGTGTCAGATAAGCAGGTACCTGCCTTGATGTTATACTGTGCATATACATCCTTAATTCCACCTTCAATTACTGCAGTTGTCTGGTCAGATGTTGCTTCCTCTGCAGGTTCAGTTGGTTTAAGTTCTTCAGCCTCCAAGGTGGTTTCATCATCAATTGCCTCCACATCAGCTGTACTATTTTCTTCTTTTGTCTCATTATTCTCAACTGCTTTAGGCTCTTTATCATCTTCTACGACAGGTGTCGTATCAACGATTTTGTCTTTATCTGTCTTATTACAGCCAGTCATTGCTAGCAGCATTAGCACCATCACCATTACTGATGCAAATTTCAAAAACTTCTTCATCATTTTAACCCTCCTGTATTTAACTTGTTAAACACCTACCACAAAATATAACATTCATGTCATATTATGTCTACTCAATTATTGCCAACTTATTGCCAACTTATTGGCAACTTTTTGATAAATATGATAAAGATACTATGTCAGTCATAAGGTAATCCTCATCTTCCATCTACACTCTACCAAGATTTTTACAGATTTCATGATAACGCATTGTTGCTAATTCACTAGGTTCATTTTTTTTACAGAAAAGGAACTTAGCCATCTTTGGAACAATACGCTCAACAACTACTTGTCCATCCACCATTTTGGATTCTAAAGCTTTTAAGGCTTCCAGAAACCTTCTGTCCTCCTTTGCACGGTTATAGAAGGATAAAACATAAACGTAAACAAATAGATTATAGTTACGGAATGGATATTCAACCTGCATGAATAACGTTCCTATTCCATAGTGGCATGGACCAATCGGTTTACGGATTGTCCAATGTTCAAGCAAGAAATCCACAGCTCTGTCAAGTGCTGGTTCTTTATTGAGATAATCACTAAAGCGGAAGGCATTCAGAGCTGTAAGTGTAGGAAAAGGGTTAGAATACTCAGTTTCTGGACCCCGACCAAAGCTAAACTTATTGCAACGCCAGCCTCCATCAATATATTGAGTATCTAAAAGGTGCTGAAAGGTTTTCTGAACTCTGGTATCAAAAGCATACCCCATGTAACAAAGTACCTCAGCGGCATGAACGGTATGGCATGGGTAAATTGAGCCTTGCGGATACAACTTAAAACCTCCATCCTCTCTCCATGTACTAAATATCAAATCGACACATTCTTTAAGTAGAGGATCTGTAGGCTCCATACCCAATTCCAATAGATAAAGTACACACTCAAGAGTATTGAAAGGTGATCCTTTAATTAAGCGTCTATCAGGTGTAGTCCAATAGTCTGCACCATTATCATGCTGGTGTGACAATATCGCTTCATAATCAGATAAGTATTTATTATCAATAGCCATTTTTTAACTCCTTTTCATAATGCACTATATTAATATAAACATCTATATCATCACGCATCTTTTCTCGAAATACCATTCTCCACTTTACTTTATTTACCGGTTCATAGCGTAGAGCAGAACAAACTACGTGTTGTTTAGCCTTTATACTATTTGATAAGAAGATAGCTGTAGGTCCGTCGGCACCGCCGATAATTCCTATTGCTGCTGCTTTTGATGCCTGAGACATCATTGTATTATTTAACTTCTGTCGGGGTCGGTCGCCCTTCTCACAATCGCTAATTAGGAATGACTGATTCGGTATCTCAGGCGAAAGCACATAGGTCATCTTAGTGTAATGAGTCGGAAACTCTAGATTTTCACCACAAAAGTGTTGTCGATCTATTTCCT
>DATESP010000048.1:0-5438 GCA_035270645.1 Mobilitalea sp.
AGTTTTATGGTTATGATGATAAGTGAGATATAATTCCTGTAATTATTGGTTAACATAGGAGGCAATACACCGATGATTAATTTTGACGAAGAGATATTAAAGTTCCAACCAAGTCTGGAAATTGAGCAGGCAGAGGATGTCATTAATAATAATGACTTGACGGATATTTCGGACATACTGAAGGAACTATTAAAGGGGAATAAAGAAAATTAATGATTAGCGTTTTCCCATGCCTATCGCGACGTTTGTTGAGATGCTGGAAAACGGCATTATGGAGGATACTATGGTCTGCCCGAATTGCCAAAGTAATATGTCTGATAAGAGAAAACGCTGTGAGTATTGCGGTACGGATTTAACATTGTATAAGAAGATTTTAAGGTCTTCAAATTTATACTATAATAATGGTCTGGCCAGAGCAAAGGTACGGGACTTGTCCGGAGCTGAGATTGCTTTACGAAACAGCCTTGAATTAAATAAAGCCAATACAAACGCAAGAAACCTGTTAGGACTGATTTATTTTGAGATGGGTGAGACTGTGGCGGCACTCAGTGAGTGGGTAATTAGTAGACATTTCCACCCTGACGATAATGACGCTGACGAATATATTAACGCAGTTCAGTCTAATCCCACAAAGCTTGATAGCCTAAACCAGGCAATTAAGAGATATAACACTGCATTGGAGTATTCAATCCATGGGAGTGAGGATCTGGCAGTGATCCAGCTTAAGAAGGTCATTGTACTAAATCCACGTTTTATAAGAGCATACCATTTACTTGCCCTGTTATACATGAAGGCTGGTGATAATGAGAAGGCTAAGAGATGCCTAATTCGTGCCGCTAGGATAGATTGCTCCAATACAACCACATTGCGTTATTTACGTGAGTTGGAGCCAGCTCCTACTCTATTAAATGATGCTGAGGGTGGAGCAGATGCTGATAAGAATCTTGCTTCCTCGATTATGCCGGTTTCATCCTATCGAGAAGATAAGCCCAACATTATGGCCTTTATCAATTTAGTGATTGGTGTCGTTATCGGTTTGGCAGTAATGGCCATCCTAGTTATCCCCTCGCTGAATAAGAATGATACTACTAAAGACAATCAGGACTATGTTGATCAAAGTTCAGGACTGATAGCGCTGGAAGCAAAAGAAGAAACTATAATTGCTCTTCAGCAGGACAATCAGGAGCTAGAGCAGAAGGTCACACAGTTACAGACGCAGATTGATAGCATTGTAATACCGGAGGTGAACCCGGGATTATATGATGCAATACTTTCTGCGGCAGATATGTATCTGGTGGAACTGGCAAAACCAGAAAATGAGAGAGTTCTAACAGAAATTGCGGATACACTGCAGGCTATCGACGTAAACGAATATGAATCAGAGCCTTCCAAAGTGCTTCTGGATCATCTAAAGACTGAGATATATCCGGTGGCAGCAGCTGAGCACTATGATATCGGACATAACTTATATGGTGATTATAAATATGAGGAAGCGTTAGTAGAGCTTCATAAGGCATATGCATTTGACCCCTTAGATGTGAGTACGATTTACTTTATTGCAAGATCTTATCACAGGCTGGATGACTATGAGAAAGCCTCTCTATATTATACTATCATAACAACAGATTTTGTTGATTCAAAGAGATATGATGATTCAATAGACTATTTGGAACAGTTACCAGATGGAGAATAACTAAAAAACACAGGATAAAATGATTTTGAAGAAAGACGTTTCATGCAGGAGAATCTGTTTCTCCCATAAAAGGTCTTTTTTTCGTGTCAATGATGAGGGTATACTTAACTGTTTTTAAGGTTTTAGTAATAATATTATGACAGACCAGGAGGGAATTTGTTGCATGTATGACAGTAGGAAAGAGGAAAGGAACAAACATAATGACAGGGAGGAGGGGACATTGTACGAGATTAACCAGAGAGTTTTAGTGATTAAATTAAATGAAGAACTTGATCATCATAATGCCATTAGCATTAGAGAAAAGGCAGACAAACTCATTGATCGTAATCATATCAAGAACATAATATTTGATTTTACTGGAGCAGGTTTTATGGATAGTGCAGGAATTGGTGTCATCATGGGAAGATACAAAAAGGTTATATTTATCGGGGGCAAGATAGCAGTTGTCAGTGTAAACGCTACTGTAGATAGGGTGTTCAGATTATCAGGTTTATACAAAATCATCGAGAAATTTGACTCCTTAGAAAATGCTTTAAAGATCCTGCAATAGGTATTACAGTGAGCGATTATCAATTATGATCATATGATAGAAATAGGAAAGGGGACAAAATTTATTATGAACGATAGGAATAAGATGTCATTAGAGTTTGAAAGCAGGTCACAGAATGAAAGCTTTGCAAGAACGGTTGTTGCTGCCTTTGCAGCAACCTTGGATCCTACTATCGAGGAGTTGGCAGATATTAAGACAGCAGTATCCGAAGCAGTAACAAACTGCATCATACACGGATATGAGAACCATGTTGGTACTATTCGAATGAGCTGCACGACCTGTGATAATGAGCTTATAGTTGAGATTGAGGATAAAGGTGTGGGGATTGGTAATATTACGAAGGCTATGGAACCTCTTTATACTACCAGACCAGAGTTGGAGCGTTCCGGTATGGGCTTTTCCTTTATGGAGGCCTTTATGGATGAGCTTGAGGTAGAATCTTCGGTCGGAAAGGGCACATTGATTAGAATGAAGAAGAGATTAGGGGGAGTAGAGAGGTTGAAGGGGTATGCACAGGAAGTTAAACAGAACGCAATCTAAGGACATATTTGTAGGAGAGCTTGTATTACTACATATTTTAGAAAGGAGTGAGGTTTAATGTGGATACACTTGAGCTGATCAAACTATCCAAGGAAGGTGATAAGGAAGCCAGAGATCGGGTTGTTGTAGAAAATGTGGGTTTGGTATGGAGTATTGTCAGAAGATTCGTCAACCGGGGGCATGAGATGGAGGATTTATTTCAGATAGGTAGCATCGGACTCATTAAGGCAATTGATAAATTCGATTCAAGCTATGAAGTAAAATTTTCAACTTATGCAGTGCCAATGATTACAGGAGAAATAAAGCGTTTTTTACGGGATGATGGAATGATCAAGGTAAGCAGGTCACTTAAGGAGTCAGCCACAAAGATAAGAGTTTTGAGGGAGCAGTTTGGTAATACCTACGGAAGAGAACCGACACTAGATGAGATAGAAGAGAAATTAAACATAGCGAAGGATGAAATTGTTATGGCACTGGAAACGGGTGCCGAGGTAGAATCATTATATAAGACTATTTACCAGGGTGATGGTAGCCCGATTTATCTGATTGATAAAATAGCTGAAACAAAAGATGAAAGTGAAGATTTAGTAGATAAGCTCGCATTAGGTGAGATAATAGCTTCCTTGAATGAGAAGGAACAAGAAATCATAAGGCTTAGATACTTTAAAGATAGAACTCAGACCGATATTGCGAAGGAGCTTGGGATTTCCCAGGTTCAAGTCTCTAGGATGGAAAAGCGGATTCTCAGGATAATGAAAGAAAAACTTGGAGCCTAAATATTTCCAGTATAGTTAAGATGTTAAAATCACATATTAATACCATAAAAGGAAGCATTGGACGATAAATCTAATGCTTCTTTCCAGTTTATACTAATCTATATAGGAGGCTTCAGTGTTTATATGACAATCAGGAGAAAGAAAATTCTAATTATTGCTACTTTACTCATTATTGCAGCCATAGCAATCGTATTATGCATAAATTATTTTACAGGAGAAGCTACTGATACCTTTGAGGGAACTCTGGTGCAAGCCTGTTATAGAGAATGGTGCACCTAGTAGGATATATGGAGATGTACATCAAAATGAAAGGCAGGGTGTATTATGGGTAAAAAAAATAATGGATCGGCAGCAAAGGTAGTTAGTGAACAGAATAAGAATATCAGAAATGAGAACTATAAACAATATGTTAAGCAGGTTACCCCCAAATTCAGCTGTGCAAAAAACTGTATTAAGGCATTAATCATTGGAGGTGCTATCTGCACCTTAGGACAGGCATTTACCGACTATTTCAACACATACACTTCTGATATTGAGCTGGCGAAAGCCTATTCCACTTTATCACTGGTGTTATTATCAATCCTTTTGACAGGACTTGGTCTATATCAGAAACTTGCTAAATTTGGAGGAGCAGGGACCTTGGTACCGATTACCGGGTTTGCTAATTCGGTTGCAGCACCTGCAGTGGAATATAAGAAAGAGGGACAGATATTTGGAATCGGTTGCAAGATATTCACGATTGCAGGGCCTGTAATTCTCTATGGCATTTTCACTTCTTGGTTATTGGGATTGATTTACTATATCCTAATACAGTTTGAATTAGTCTAAATTATATTTAATAAGATAAGTAGCTAATTGTGAAGAAAGAACAGCTTCATAAAGCGTATTATAAGCGGCGGAATGAGAGGCAAATATGACAGCTAAAGCAAAAATAACCGGGAAGCAGAGTATAATATTCCAGCAACCACCATTTATTATTTCGGGGGCTTCGATTGCAGGTAAGAAGGAAGGAGAGGGACCATTAGGGAGGCTGTTTGACGTAATCTGGGAGGATCCGATGCTTGGAAAGAAAACCTGGGAAGAAGCCGAGAGTGAATTGATGAAGGAGGCAGCACAGAAAGCCATACTCAAAGTGGGGCTAAAGGCAGGAGACATGCGCTATATTGTAGGAGGGGATCTACTTGGACAATTAATAGCCACTTCCTTTGGAGTAGCTGAAATGGACATTCCTATGTTTGGAGTTTATGGTGCATGCTCTACTATGGGGGAAGCCATGTCAATTGGTGCGATATTGGTAGAGGGAGGATTTGCAGACAAGGTATTGGCTATAACTTCAAGTCATTTTGCGGGTGCAGAGAAGCAATTTAGATTTCCCTTAGATTATGGTAATCAACGTCCATATTCGGCATCCTGGACTGTTACCGGAAGCGGGGCAGTAGTAATCTCGAATCAAGCCGTCCCACAGAAGAATCCGGAGGAGGCAGATGTTCATATTACAGGTATTACAACCGGAAAGATAGTTGATTATGGAATAAAGGATTCGATGAATATGGGAGCAGCCATGGCGCCGGCGGCCTTTGAGACAATAAAGCAGAATTTTGAGGATATAGGGATAAAGCCAGACTATTATGACAAGATTATTACGGGAGATTTGGGGTATGTCGGTAAAAATATCCTAATTGATTTATTGAAGGAGAAGGGATATGACATTACTGATAAGTACATGGATTGTGGAATCGAAATATACAGCAAGGATGAGCAGGATACACATGCAGGAGGTAGCGGATGCGGATGCTCAGCAATAACTTTTACCGGATATATATTAAAACAGCTTAGAAAGAGGATTTGGAAGAGAGTATTATTTGTTCCAACCGGAGCC
>DATESP010000049.1:0-3951 GCA_035270645.1 Mobilitalea sp.
TTCCACGAAACATAGCATAGATCAGATAGAAGATGCTGAATACGGCAAACCCTTTCGAGACTCCCGACAGGATCTTCTGCGGTTTTCGTGCTTCGCAGAGTCTTGGGACAACAAGGGAGAAGAGGGGGGCAAGGATCAGGAAGAAGTAGAGGGCGGTGACCAAAACCGGCATTCGCAGGAAATTCGTCAGCATTGACTGAGAAGAAGTGAATGCTCCGTCGATGATATTTGTGATGCCCATTCCGATGTTGATGACGAGCAAAAGAACAAGGGCAATTATAAGGACCGTGAACCATGTCGTGTTTTCTCTGCCGAGCGTTTTCTTATACATTATCACCCCGATAAGGACTGCGAGCGGCAGAATAAAAAATAGAGACGCAAACAGACCATCGGTGACGGCATTTGGCAAAGATATACTCCATGAGAAATATGC
This sequence comes from Mobilitalea sp., assembly GCA_035270645.1. Lineage (GTDB taxonomy): Bacteria > Bacillota > Clostridia > Lachnospirales > Lachnospiraceae > Mobilitalea. Next base: position 434 of record DATESP010000049.1, read on the forward strand.
CGAAAAAACGCATAGCGGCAGTAGATAGATGAGTGCCATGCAGATGACGCTTGCTTTTGTGTTTTTGGTATGTTCAGTCATGATTATAGATGTATTTTACGTGTACAAACTTACACTGGTTTTATTATTTCTAATTATCTGTGCATTATTATGTGTTGCATCCCCATTATAAGATGGTGAGGAAAACTCGAGTAAGCTAAATGGATACCCATAATATTCACTTAGCATAACAGTATTTCTTACATTAAGCAACCACCATGTGTATGTTTGTTCATGTACTGCTCCAAAACAATGTCCAATTTCATGAATGATACTGTAAGTCCTTGAATAATCGTTTCCATTATAAACAGGGCCACTCCAATCAATAACCATTTGAGACCAGGCATATCTGGTATCATATCCCCATGATAATCCTTGAGCAACATTCCATTCTCCAGTAATATCATATCCCCCAAGATAAATACATAAATCAACATTCAACGAGTTTAAAGTCGATAACGGATAATAATATGCCAACGTCTCTAAAGGATATGTAGTAATTGAAGAATTCGCACTTAACTGATATTTTTGAGAGGCATCATAATGCGGTACTAAAACAACTTTTACATCATCTCTACCATAACTGGTGACTGAGTTTGCTGTTGCAATGTAACTTTGAGCGATTGTTACCCAGCTACTAGAGTAAAAAGCGTCGTCGGTTACAACAAGTACATCAACATAAATCGTGTCATATGGTCCCTTTGAGTTTGATCCAGCTGGTTTTACGATTTTTTCATATAAGGGGGGCGTTTGAATCTGATCTTTGACTCCGCAGAATTCGATCGGTTCATCCGGCTGAAGCATATCATACTCTGAATATACGATATGCAATGGCATACCAGTTGTTCGGCTGTTTTCACTTGCCTGAATTGCAGAGATGGTGATGTATTCACCAGGATAGCTTATAAATCCACAAAGAATATTATCCATATCTGCGGTCAAAACAACATGCGAGTCATCAATGCCTGAAATCACGCCCTCATAGGAATCAATACCATCATCAATGTTTTCAAAATTCATTCTTTTAAGGAGAAGAAGATAGTCTTTTCCGTATAATGTGATTGGAAGTGTGATTTCAGCCTGACGGTTGGGAATGGGGTTGTTGAAACAAATCACATCATAGATTTCTGAATCTTTTGCTATCTCGCCTGATGCTTTTTTGGCATCAGATGAGGCTATAACACTTTCTGGAATCTTCAAAGATTCGTAATTTATAGATGATTCAGATTTTTCTGTAATCATTTTCATGTCATAAATCGTTGTTTTACCAGGGAGGGTAAAAATTGGTACGTTATCACCGTCTGCAGTTTCTGCACTTACTGGAAAAATAAGCATTACTGCAATTATCAGCAGAAGAAGTGATAAAATTTCAATACGTCGTTTAGTAAAATTCATTTTAACCTCATTAGAAGGATTCCTCATCGCAGATACGTAAGCAACACCAGAGGAAAACCCTCGTTTTGATAATCTTGTAGATTGTAACTCAATCCACACCTATCCCTTCTTTTTCATCTATTATCAATACATTGAGCATAGATTCCAATTCATGTATTCAAGAGGTAAAGGGAAAGAGGCAGAATTGGATACTAGGCTCAATGTATTTATAACAAAGAAACAACAGAACATACCAATGTATGAAGATACAGATTCTGTTGATCGGCATGCTCCTTTTGACCACATGCTGTGTAATGCCTGCGGGTGCAGCTGATTTTTCTGATAGTTACACAAAGTATAGTGTAACTCCGTGGTACAAATATATGGATACAGGAAAAGCTCTTCCAATTTATGGTACTGTGTCGCAAGGAGGCACAGAAACATATTATTTCAATGTACCTGCTAACACGAAGAGACTTGAAATTGCTCTCGTATGGGGAAATTCACTGAATAGTATGTCATTAACGATTATGAAACCGGGCAATACTTACTTTGGACCATACTATGACGCTTATGAGAATCAACTTAATGGTGTTATTCCTCTTATAATCACTGCTAATCCTATCACGAGCGGTCTCTGGAGATTTGATGTCAAAGGAGAGAGTATCAGTGGAACACAATCATTTAGTTTAACAATAAATGCATTCCAATAATCAAAAAGGACGGATAATCCTTATTTTTTTAGTCATATCTACATTTTTTATCCTTGTATCAAGTTTTGGAGCAGTTTTAGCTGCTAATCCGCTTGTACCCGGGTCTGATGATATGGTTATTGCCCCGGCAGATTATGAAATAGTCCCGATTGATGACGGCACAGAAATTATTGAAAATACTCCTCTGTTAAGTCTCCTGTTGTGGAGAACGGAGGTACTATCCTTCATTGATTCTCTCTGGAGAGAAACACCGTATCGTGATATTGTGAGAGGCGGAGTTATACCTTTTGTAGCAGCCGTCTTAGGCCTCTCTATCTTCATCGTCTTCTGCCGCCGTAAATCTCCCGAGAAAAACCCGGAATCGACGCCGGCAAAGATCCTCACCTACATTCGGCAGCACAAATTCTCTTCGCAAAAACAGATCTTCGAAGGGGTGGAAAGTTCACGGGGATCCGTTGCCTATCAGCTTCACCGGCTCGAAAATGAGCAGAAGATATTTGCAACTGAGGTGAACGGAAGAACGTATTATTCGGCACACCCGGTCGATCAGGAATCCTTAGAACCGGTCATATACGGCATTCTGGAAAATGAAACCACCGGCTCGATCTTCAAAACATTATATCTTCATCCAAACCTGACACGTCACGAGATCGCCAAACTTATTGGCAAATCTCCGGACACCGTATATTTTCATGTGAAAAATTTCGACGGCCGATTACTTACCGAGGTGAAAGAGGGAGGGATCTCGTACTACTCGCTCAGCCCGGATGCCCGGAAAGTTTATTTCAGCATGAAGCCGGGAGAGTTGGCAGGCGGTAAAGGTATTGTGATGGAAACATAATCACGCACCTGTTATGCGAAGCAAAGAATGAAACAGGGCGGCTTCTCTTTCACTGAAAACGCTTACTCCATCCATTTTTCCTTTTTTCCGTATAACTAATAAAATAATGGTAGTTAACGCCGCATTTATGTTAGAATAATTGCAATAATGTAGTATGAAATACTCACCCTCAATACTGGACAAAATGATAGCGGGACTCCTCCTGATAATCATTGGACTTGCCGTATTCGGCTTATAAATCTAAAGGCAGCCCTTTAGGAAAACACCTCACTTTTTTATCCTGTCTACATGTCAGACAGTGACCCGGTCCACACTCTGTCACACATCCTTTATGTCATTTCGAGGACAACATATCGGGATATGGACGCATACGAACTCGTCACCCGTAATACGGCTGAGATTGTCACCGAAGACGAACTCAGAGCTTTGTTGAACAAACCAACAAAACGGGTCTATACCGGTTATGAACCAAGCGGCGAGATTCACCTCGGTCACCTGGTGACCATCAATAAACTGATGGATATGAAAGCAGCAGGGTTTGATGTCGTGGT
>DATESP010000050.1:0-3443 GCA_035270645.1 Mobilitalea sp.
ATACATCGTTGCATTTTCACTCATCTTTGATTATTTCTTTAGGGGCCCCTGCGAAGTATACTAGAGCGTAAGCTTCCATGAAATGTAGATCTCCAGGTAGCACAAGAGTGCTAAGTGGTGAACCTACATCCATATTCAAAAGATCCTTAGGATATCCAGCCGTTATTTTTTCCTCTGGTGAGCCGAGTTTAGAGGCTACACAAAGAATTGTCTCTTCGTCAATTAGACCGCCGCCCCATTCCGCTTCGCCTTTCAGAAGCCAGTCTATTGCTTCGTGAGCAGTCATATACCTATTTTCAGATTCACGTATATCTAAAAGGAGCATTGTGTGTAATCCGCGTTTCTTATTCTCTAATATGTGATCATATGGAGAACGGGGGTAATAATTCATCTCACATAAGGGCAGCGTTACAGTACGACCGAACTTATACGGCTGTAGACCCAATGCGGACGGACATGCTGTGAACACTGATACGCCGTAAAATATTCGTATAGGCACTCCTGCTTCTTTGGCCTGTATCCTTAAGTCCACGTGGGTCGTTGCTAACATAGTATCTCCTGCAGTAACGAAACCGACCCTCATGTTCTTTGCATCTTCAATGATGCCCTCTTCCTCTTCCACCTGAGAACGATAAACGATATCGATTTTCTTCCCAATTTCCTTCTCAAGTTCGTCTATCCCCGTACCAATTAAATTGGAGGTATAGAATTCAGCGTAGATCTTATCACACTCTTTCAGGGCTTTTAGAGCCTGCACGGTCATGCCGTCAGTACCGCTTAAACCAAGCCCTACGAATACCAGTTCAGAAGTCATAGACCCCACATTACGCTCGATTGATTAAAGTATTCCTAGAAAATGAAAAAAACTTCTTGACAGATATCATTAAAATGGTTTTTGAATGAAATTAATTTTTAAATATCCCAACAGAAATCATGTTTTCAAGTTGAACGGTATGTATATATATTATAAATGTAAAAATTCAAATAAATGCTAATTATTTAAAATATGCTCTACAAAATAATTTGTAATAATTACCATTTAATTAATCCTTTATATACTATGCAACCATAAATTTAGTAACTACCCCATAATCGAATGGATACTTCATCCATCCATATAATCCTATATATATCTCATAAAAACATGGTTGAATTACATTGCAAAATGTAAAGGAGAATTGAATAATGTTAAAAGAAGAAATACTGAACAAACTGTGCGACTCAGTGGTAAATTACAAGATAGCTCTTGCAAAATCCGCCGCACAAGAAGCACTTGATAACAAAATAAACCCGATAGAAGCTATCAATGGTGGACTTGTAAAAGGTATGAGTATCGTCGGTGATAATTATGCCGCTCACAAAGTTTATCTGCCCCAGGTTCTGGTATCAGCAAGCTGCATGTACGCAGGACTTGACATTCTGATTCCAGCAATACCTATCGCAGATCTCAAAGACAACAAGAGATGCGCCTGCGGAGTTGTTGAAGGAGACGTTCACGATATCGGAAAGAACATAGTAAAGACTATGCTCACAGCCGGAGGATATCAGGTAACTGATCTCGGAAAGGACGTACCAGCAGAAGAGATAGCAAAAATCGCTGAAGAAAAAAAGATAGATTGTATCTGCCTCAGCACACTAATGACTCCTACCATGGACAACATGAAGGCTACATTAGATGTCCTCAAGGAAACAGGATATCGTTCTAAGTGTAAAGTAACAATCGGCGGACCACCAACATCACCTCAGTTCGCAGCCGAAATCGGTGCAGATCACAGAGATATCAACGCTCAGGACTGCGTGAGGTGGCTGAAGGAGGAATGGTCATGAAAGAGATGACGCACGTAGAAAGAGTGTCCGCTTCCCTCAATGATGAGAAGGTTGACAGACTCCCTGTATACCCTATCGCCTGCGGAATATGCAGAAAGCTGATCGGCGACGGAAGGATCACATATCGCGAATGGTGTAATGATCCAAAGCTTTTTGCACAAGCCTTCTTAGAGGGACAGAAGGAATTTGGGATGGACCTTGCAATTGGCCTCATGGACTTGTCCGTAATGGCAGGAGATCTTGGAGCACATGTGAGAATGGATGAAGAAAATACTCCCTTCGTCGACAAACATATCGTCCATAGTTTGGAAGATTATGAAAAGCTCGAGGTACCCGATATAAAGAAAGGGAGGACAGGAGTCCTGATAGAAGGCACAAAACTCATTGCCGATTATCTTAAGGGCACTGTTGTAACCTCGTCATTCATAGAAGGACCTCTTTTGGCACTAAGTCAGACTGCAGGAGCAGAAAGACTATTCATGGATATGTTCATGGAACCTGCACCAGTGCATAAAGCACTCGAAGTCATGACTGAATATGATTCCCAGGTAATAGATGCCTTTGCAGAGACTGGTATAGAAGCAATTTGCTGGGATTATCTATGGGGAAATTATGCAGTTTTAGGGGATTCAGAATACAATGAATTTGAGTCAAAATACGCAAAAAGGCTTAATCAGCAGGTATTAGACAATGGAATGGCAGTAGCCATACACAACTGTGCAGACCTTCCTCACCTTGATACACAGATTAAGGAATTTAAACCGTCAATATACTCAATGGCATATTATCCACAAATAGAGGGATCTCCGGATGCTGTCGAAGTCATTGACAGAGGATACGCAGACAAATGTCTGATAGCTGGACAGCTTGATCCGCAACTATTCATGAGGAGCACCAAAGAACAGGTGATAACTGCAACCAAGGACCTATGTCAGGATGTTAAGACTGCTTTATGTAAGCGTGGACTCAATTCCAGGTATTGCTTATCGACTGGTTGCGAAATTCCCCCGGACATTAACACCAAAATGGAGAACATAAAAGCTATGGTAGATGCGAGCAATAAATACAGCCGTATGGATTGTTAAACCGAACCTTTTTTCGACCGAAGGTCATATTATTATTGATCTTCGGTCAAGAATTTATAATAAGATAACATAAATGATTTAAATTAAAAATCTAGTCTTTTTCAATTTTAAAAAAATATAATATTCCCGGCGAATGCCGGGAAAATAGTTTTAGTTCAGAGTGCAGAGAGCGTCTACAGCCCAGCAGCCTTTGCCCTTCTTATCTACCATTACTGGGTTTATTTCCAGTTCATGGATCTCAGGATTCTCCAACGCTATAAGGGCGATTCTTCTGACTGAATCCTTGATGGCATCGATATCCGAGGGTTCGGTACCTCTAGCTCCAGAAAGAAGCTTGAAAGCCTTAGTAGACTCGATCATTGCATTCATCTGCTCCTCTGTCATTGTTGCATGAGCCTGAGATATCTCTCCTAGTATCTCTACGAAGATGCCTCCAAGTCCGAAAGATACGATAGGGCCGAACTGTTCGTCACGTATCATGGATAGAATGACTTCTTCACCAGAGACCATCTGCTGGATAGAAACGCCGTC
>DATESP010000051.1:0-13775 GCA_035270645.1 Mobilitalea sp.
CCCGCATCATGAAAAATTAATATATCACCTAATTCTATAAAGGGCAGGGATCGGTCAATGGCAAACCGGTCCCTATTTTCGCATGTCATATTGCTTATGAGGATCTTGAGCTACTTCCCGAGTTGCAAACTGGAGATGTCATTATAAGACAGGTGAGACGGATAACTTGCCATATATAACAGGGGTTATTAGCGGAAAGAGCGGACACACCTCCTTTAAGTATCGTGGGATTGAAAACTTTTGGGGGACAGTGTCTATCCTCATCGACAATGCTTATGTGAAGAATTTATATCTATATATCATAAATTCTGATGGTAATGAATAATTATATCAACTTGAGAATAATTATGTAGCTAAAACAGGGATAATTTTGTAAAAAAATACTTGACAAATAAAGCTGTTGTATATAAACTGTGTATATTGATATATACAGTTTATATACAACAGCTATTTTACTAAATACGACAGTTCAACCTATTTAATAAAATGCGCTCTAGCGATATTCTAACTTGTTAATTATAAGCAAAGCGCCTAATTAGAAGAGGCTTCGAATAGAACGGAGGAACTATGTTACGAGTGGAAAATGTAAACAAAGAAATCTTGGAGTTTTCATTAAGGGATATCTGCTTTCATCTACCCAAGGGATACATTATGGGATTGGTTGGAGTCAACGCCTCTGGAAAATCAACTTTGATAAAGACGATACTAAACATATATCATAAGGATAGCGGACAGATTTTCATTGATGGATTATCCATAGATGAGGAAGAGAAAAAAGCGAAAAACCTAATGGGCATTGTCCTGAATGAAAATTTTTATGAGCTAAATCTAAGCGTAGAGGATAATGCAAAATATTATGGAAATTATTTTGAACAATACAATCATGATGAATTTCTGAGATACTGCAGGAACTTTCATGTAGATACAGGAAGGAAGCTCAAAAAGCTATCCAAGGGCCAGCAGATGAAATTTCAGATTGCCTTCGCTTTATCACACAAGGCGAAGCTCTTTATTCTGGATGAAGCGACTGCTAATCTGGACCAGGCCTTTCGCCAGGAATTCATGGATATTATGCAAGAGTTGATTGCAGATGGTGAGAGGAGCATCCTGCTCGCAACCCACCAAACAGATACACTAGATCAGATAGCGGATTATATTACTCTAATACATGAGGGTAGAATAGTCTTCTCTATGAACAAGGAGATTCTTATGGATAAATACCTGCTCCTGTCAGGGGCAGAAAGTAAGATCAATGCATTGCCGGAGGAAGCAGTTGTATATCGTGAAAATGGAGTATATAACTCTATGGCATTGATATATAATTCCAAAGTTGCAAGTGAGATTAACGAGCTTACGCAGCTTAAACCAACCATTGAGGAATTGATGTATTTTATGATGAAGGGAGGATTTCATAGTGTGGAAACTAATCTGGAAAGACAGCTTTCATCGTGATAGGGAGAGCATTACTATAATGCCGTACTATTTAATTATTTATCTAAATTTTTTTAATATTTTCTCCTTTGGAAACCCTTCTGAATATGAAATTGTATTTCTCCTTTATTTCATATTTGTTTTAACTATAATGACAATATTCCCTATTAAATTGGCAAAGGGCTTGTATTTATGCCCTCTTTCAGAAGGAGAGCGAAAAAGATATCTTGTGATAGCCTGCTCTATACGTTTGACTATGTTTATGTCTTTATTTGGACTCATATTAATAGGTTCAAGGTTCTTTCTAGAGGCAGACAATCAGGTCCTACTACTTCAATTTTGCTGTTCAGAAATCATTACACTAGGTGTGGTCCTTTCTTCATTAATCTTAGGCTCGATCTCATCTGCTGCGGCAAGGCAAAGATATTATGCCACGAAAAATATACCTGCGCCTCAAAAATCAAAGCAAAAGCAGAAAGAGCAAAAGGGTGAAACCTGTGCTGTTTTATATATGACTGCTTCACTTTTATTAGCGCTAGTAGGCGTCATACTTCCGATGAATACGAAGATAATTAAACCGCAGCTGTGGCTTTACTGTCTTCCTACACTGATAATATCCTGTATCTGCATGATTGTGTATATAAAAAAGTATTTAGATAAATATTTAATTATGGTTACTACACTCAATGCCAACAGCGAAGTGCACTATTTACGCAAGAAGAAAGCAGGTGTATACAATGCATATTAATATATCCGGTATGAGCACTCTTGCGATCTATGAGCAGATTATGAATCAGATTAAAGATTCTATTATAAAAAGAGAACTATTGCCCGGAGAAGGTATGCCCTCTATTCGAAATCTTGCAAAGGATCTTCAGATCAGTGTTATTACAACGAAGCGTGCCTATGAAGAATTAGAGAAGGAAGGTCTGCTTAAATCGGTTGCGGGTAAAGGCTTTTATGTATGTGAACAAAATACGGATTTTTTAAAGGAGAAGCAGACTGCAATGTTGGAAAACCGATATGCAGCCGTAGTACGTGATAGTAAAAAAGCCGGAATTGCACTGGCAGATATTCTTGATACAATTACAATATTATATGATTCGGTGGAATAAGGATGGGGATAGTTATGGAAAAGGTACTTGAGTTTAACCATGTTAATTTGGATTGGCCAGACTTTTCACTTAAGGATGTATCATTTTCTTTTGATAAGGGATATATCATGGGACTTGTCGGCTACAATGGAGCCGGTAAGACTACATTGTTCAGACTGATGGCAAATCAATATCATAAATATCAAGGAGAGATACTTATAGATGGATACGACTGCCGTACCCAGGAAGCCAAGGTAAAGGATATAACTGCCTTTATATCAGAGGATCAGAATTTCTTTTTTGAAGAGAATGTATTACGAAATGCGCAACTGTACAGTCGCTATTATTCGAACTGGGATAGTGATACCTATGAGAAATATCTAGACCGTTTTAATATTTCAACCCGAACTAAGTTAATGGATTTATCTAGAGGCACTTTCCTAAAATTTCAGCTAGCATTTGCTGCAGCACACCATCCAGTGCTTTACGCCATGGATGAACCGACTGCTGGTTTTGACCCTGTCTTTCGTTATGATTTTTTAAGGATGCTTCAGGGGATAGTGGCAGAGGAGAATGCATCCATCCTTCTATCAACCCACAATACGAGTGATCTTGATAAGGTTGCGGATTACATAACCATGCTTGACAATGGTAAGGTGATGTTTTGTAAGGATGTTGAGACACTTTCTGAGGAGTATCAGGGCAATTCTGATGAGAGACTCAGATTCAGTGTCAGTAACCTGTTTAAAAAAGGCAGGTGGAGGAGCGTATGAAACTATCATATTATGTAAAGATGGATAAGAATTATAAGAAAAGTTTGGAATATTATGATGTAAAAAATCTTGGGATAGGTGCTGTCGGGATGTTTTTGTTCTGTACATTTTTTATAGCAGCTTCCTGGAGGAAGATGGATCATATTATTGTTTTCAATATCTATGTAATATGCTGCCTGATTGCGTCTTCATTTTATTTTTGGCCTTTAGTACAAGTCAGGGAAAATCTTTTTATAGTATCTATTTTTAAAAAATATAAAAATGCTCCGATAGACAAGAAGTTATTTCGAAGAGCTAAACTAATACTCTTAATTCGTTATTCTATATGCTTTTACATTCCTATTCAAATAATACATTATATTGGCCTTATGCGTACGGATACCCCGCAGCTGAGTATTATAGGATTTTGGCCTGTTATTGCGTCTCTGATATCAATTATTGTACAATACTTATATATGCGAATCCTATCAAGAGATTTCATGGAATAAAATAAATTAATAAAACAGTTGCATTTGTAGAAGACAAATGCAATTATAGGAGTAAAATTATAGTAAAGTAAATAGTTAGTAAATGAGGGGGTAAAAAAGTGGTTACAGAAGAACAGAAAATAAGGTATAAGGAATTGCTCACGGGACAGAAGGCAATTCATAAAGTAGTGGGGAAATCAGTTAAAAGATGCCTGCTAGTTTCAATACTGATAGGTTTTGTTATTGGTTTGTCTTCGGTCGGAGTAGGCATAGTGATGGACCAGTCAGAAATTAAAGGCTTTGATTTTGACGCTTTTGTCATTAAGATCTATATAGCATTGCTAATTTTTTCTTTAGCATATATTCTACATATCATATTACATGAGGCAGGACATCTTGTATTTGGACTATTAACTGGTTATAAGTTTTTATCCTTTCGTATCTTTTCGACTATATTTTATAAGAAGGATGGAAAGATAAATAGACGAAAGTTCTCAATAAAAGGCACAGCAGGCCAATGCCTGATGTATCCGCCTTTACGCCGCCCAGATGGAAGCTTCCCTTTTGTGTTATATAATCTTGGTGGTGGAATCAATAACCTAATATTTTCATTGCCTTTAGTCATTCCGATATTACTAGTTAAGAATACTAATGCTAGAATAGTTTTTTCCATGTTACTGCTAGCCGGTATACTAACTGCTGCTACTAATATTATCCCAATGAGTATTGGTATTCAAAATGATGGGATGAACATAAAAAGTATGCTTAAGGATAAATGTATGCAGGAGGCTTTTTACCTTCAACTTAAGGTAAATGCAGAAATGAGCAATGGAAAGAAGATTACGGATTATTCGCCGGAGGAATTCACTCTTCCCGAGGGTGCAAATGATACAAATATGCTTACAGCCGCTGTTCGCATATATTCATATTATCAACTGCTGTCAACGCATGACTTTGAAGCGGCCGAACAGGCTCTTTCCGTTATGGAAGAGAAAGCATTACAATATCAGATGGCAGTATGGAATATGATAGAAGCAGAAAGGTTATTTTTTATGGTACTTAGACATAGGCCGATTGAGGAAATAGCCTCTGTTTATAAGCACAGCAGATTAGTGCTAACAGCTGCAAAGACTCAAATTGAAATCCAAAGAGTACGTTACATTTATGAGGCCTTCATGACAGAGGAGGAGAAGAAGGACATAATGGCGCTCATTACTAAGAAAGCACCGAGAAAGTGGAAAGAGTGCGATCAGGAGAAATCATACCAGAAGATTTTGAAGGTGGCAAAGAACTATCCGGTAATTGGGGAGGCTGATATGAATATGGATATAGTAGAATATATCAGAGAACATCGTGAGACATTTACACAAGGATAGGCTCGAGTATTTTGACTATCATCTTATGTTAGTAAAAGAAAATTTATGGGAAAAACTTGTCTTAAAAATAATATGCTGATAAAATGGTATCAAGGATTAGAATAAGCAATTTAGGGAGGTTTACTAATGTCAGAAGTAAAAAGTACAAATCAGCAGGAGAGCATGATGGAAGGCCCCAAAGCACCGACGGATCCGGTTATAAAGCGAAGCTGCCTGTATATCATGATGGATACTACGATTGAAGCAACTGCAAGGAGTGAGGGAAAGCCTTCACAGGAAGTTTATCTGGATAACGAGAGAATTGTTAGTAAAGCAAAACTAGAGAGCGGATTATCGGAAGATAACATTGTAGGGCTACTTAAGGATTGTGCAGGATTTCATAAATTAGTCCATAGTGTTGGTGTGTCGGTTAAGATTGACGATGCTAATGATACACCTGTTTACTTTGTACTGCAGAACTGGGGTAAAGAGGATATATATAATACTGGTACCAAGCTTACTATTCTATGTCCTAGGGATGGGATTGAGGTTATCTTTAGATTAGATGATTATGACTGGGCTGAACAGGATAATGTTATTGGTAAATTTGCTTTTGAATTCGATAAGCCAGGGCAAATGGCAGTGGCTACAGTGAAATTCTATCTTAATGATGGTTATGAGGTTCCTGAGATAATAAAGGAAACACCGGTTGATTTTGCTTCAGAGGGATATAAGAAAATGATTTCTAAGTCTTTGTTAAGCTTAGGGAATAATTTGAGACTCAAATCCGCTATAGAAAAGGCTAAGAGAGGCGAGGACACCACCATTGCTTATATTGGCGGCTCTATAACACAAGGTGCGGGTGCAAAACCAATTCATACTGATTGCTACGCTTATAAATCATTTCTTAAGTTTGTAGAGTTATTCGGTAAGGATGGGGGAGAGAATATTCATTTTGTAAAGGCTGGAGTAGGTGGTACTCCCTCCGAGCTAGGAATGATTCGTTACGATAGGGATATACTAAAGGACGGAGCAATAGAGCCTGATATTGTTATTGTTGAATTTGCTGTCAATGATGATGGAGATGAGACGAAGGGTGCGTGCTTCGAAAGCTTATGTAAGAAGATACTATCAGCAGCTAATAATCCGGCTGTAATTATATTATTCAGTGTATTTATAGATGACTATAACCTGCAGGATAGACTTGCACCGATTGGATACCATTATAATCTGCCGATGGTGAGTGTGAAGGATGCAGTAGTGGAGCAGTTTGGGCTTACTAAGGAAAAAGGAAATATAATATCCAGGAGACAGTATTTCTATGATGTATACCATCCGACCAATGATGGGCATACAATTATGTCAGACAGCCTGGCTTATCTGTTTTCCGAGACCGACAAGGCTACGATGGAACAGAAGGATATAGTTCTGGATAAGGAGCCTCTCATTGGAGATAGTTTTTTGAATATTCAATTACTTGATCGTAAAGACGGTTATGCGGGTGCAGTTATTACTGAGGGAGGATTTACAGGTAAGGATACGGATCTGCAGGCAGTAGAAAGGAATACGGATCCGGCTGGAACCCCGCAATTCCCTTATAATTGGATGCATACAGCTTCCTCTGGGGAGGAAAGCTTCCGAATGAGGGTGAAAAGCAAGAACTTAGTCCTGATATTCAAGGATTCAGGTGACACGAATTTTGGAACAGCGGATGTTTATGTAGATGGAAAATACTTAAAGACACTAAATCCTCATTATAATAATTGGGTTCATTGTAATCCGGTGATTCTATATCAGCTCGATACCTGTGGGGAGCATGAAATTGAAGTTAAGATGAGTCCTGATAACGAAGATAAGTGCTTTACAATCTTAGGATTTGGTTACAGCAAATAATAGTATACGAATCAAATCTTATGATAAATTATAATTTATTCTAAAAAAATATAATAAAAAATTAATCATTTTATATAGGAGGATTTACATGGACATTATAATCAAAGGGGATTATAAGGAAATGAGTAAGTATGCTGCCAACATGATTGCTGAGTTGGTACGAAGCAAGCCTAACTGTGTTCTCGGTCTCGCCACGGGAGGGACACCGATCGGAACCTATCAGGAATTGATTAGGCTGTATGAGGAAGGACTTGATTTTTCAGAGGTTAAGACCTTTAACCTGGATGAATATCTCGGAATCGGATTGGATTTATCAAAACCCTATGGCAAGGATCAGAGCTATGCAAGGTTTATGCATGAGGAGCTTTTTAGCCATATAAATATTAAGAAGGAGAATATACATATTCCGGATGGACTATCTGAGAATCCAGAGGAATTTTGTAAGTCCTATGAAGAGGAAATCAAAAAAGCAGGCGGAATAGATCTGCAGGTACTTGGAATCGGTGGAGATGGACATTGGGCGTTTAATGAACCGGGGTCATCACTTTCCTCCAGGACCAGAGTGGAGAAATTAAACGATCAGACCCTGGATGATAATTATGAAGCATTTTATAAAAAGGAAGGCTTTTCAAGGGAGGACATGCCACATTATGCCATCACTATGGGTATTGGTACTATCCTTGAGGCTAAAAGTGTAGTTATGCTGGCAAATGGTAGTAAAAAGGCTCGTATTGTTGCCAAAGCCTTGGAAGGCCCAGTAACTAGCGAAGTTACTTCCTCTGCTATCCAACGTTATAAGGGGAAAGCGACAGTTATATTGGACCAGGCAGCAGCTGCAGATTTAGGCAAACGCTAGAAGAATTCTTCTGCCTCAGAGGTAGCATAGAATAACTGTATGATTTCATTGGTAGATAACAACTTAGAATTATTGATAAGTCTAGCTTCGGCTTCTTCTCTCTGTACAATTGCCTTGTGCTCGAGAAGCCGGAGCTTTTTTGGTATGTCTTTTTTCTGAAGCCCTTCCTTCAAGCGGTGAAATAAATCATGGTTTCCATAGAGATATTTACCCTCATCAAGGATTTTACAGGCGACCA
Source organism: Mobilitalea sp. (assembly GCA_035270645.1). Classification (GTDB taxonomy): domain Bacteria; phylum Bacillota; class Clostridia; order Lachnospirales; family Lachnospiraceae; genus Mobilitalea. Next base: position 8,108 of record DATESP010000051.1, read on the forward strand.
TGGATTCGAAATCATTGAAAGACAATTGCTGATTCATCTTTGATATATCCTTAATAAGATAATCAATTTCCTGACGGTAGACTGGGTTCTTAATAAGCATATATTTACGTTGGTATATGATATGGTCAAGAAGCTTTATGGAGCTGTCATCAAGTCCATCAGTGATGATTACCATATCAAGATCTGACCCTTGAACCATTTTACCGGTAGAGAATTCTGGCCTTGGTTCCATATGGGACATATTATAGACGACATCGCCGGCGATAAGTACGCAGGCGGATGTATTTATCTTGTCCACAAGATGCTGTGACTCCACTACCTCAGTTATTATCTCCTGTGTAAGCTGAAACTTGTCTTGGCTGATATGAATAATCTCATCTTCCAAGACTGTAGCTCTGCGGTCTATCTCATCTGGCTGCCCCGCCAAACCAATGACGGTATAGTTCATGAATTCTCTCATGATAGAGGGTGAAAGCCTTGCATAGCCCTCAACTTGTCGGTCGAGTCTGAGATAGCGATTACCAACTATCTTAGTAATAATGTCAGGGGAAGTTATACAGGTTTTCCACACGGTATATTCATCTTCCTTTGTCCTAGAGAGAAGCTCCTTCCCGGTTATCGGACCAAGGTTATTTATTAATTCAATAATATCAGACATAATACCTCCATAATCGCCAGTGTATGGCTATAAATAACTTGAGTTAAAATATGCTCTTTTAAGTAAATTGTATCACAAAGAAATTTATAGTAACAGAGGGCATTTTAACAATGCATAATTGTTGCTGTGAACGAGGTACGAGTGAACAGTAACTATGCATATGATAATGCCCCTAGTTAATCGCTTATAAATGGAGGTGTGGTATATACACTTTAGCTTCTCTTGTTCATAATTATTCATAAATATTCTCTTTTTATTTAAAAGTATTATTGTAATATAGTCCTATAAGGCATTGAATGAAGCCTCAAATATGAACAATGTGAGTTTGTAAAGTATTAATTTACATATGAGGGAGCTCATTTCAAGTTTCTAATATTATTTGAGATACTGCTTAAATAAGCGGTGTTTCGGCAGAATGGAGAATTTTATGTGGATTAAAAAGTTACGAAAGCGTAAGCTGCAAAGCATACTTATTGTTTTGATTGTTATGGTATGTGCCATGCTGATGACCAGTTCTTTGGTAATCATGTCCTCTTGGGAGGGACCCTATGATGAATTATCCGAGGAGTGTGATTCTCCGGCGCTAAAACTGCATCTTTATAATAAACTCAGCAAGGAGACTGCAGATAATGTGGCTAATAAGTTTGAACGCTTAGAGGAGGTCCGGGAGGCTGAGATTATTGAATATAGTTACATAAGAGAACAGATAACCGTAAGAGATAAAAAAGTAAATTATTTTATGGATTTGACTCTATATAATAATAGACTTCATGACAGGGTAAGAGTTTTAGAAGGGAACCTTAATGAGCTTAAGGTGGGAGGTTGTTTTGTTCCTGCAGTGGTAGCAAATGAAGTAGGTATAGCTATTGGTGACATTATAAAGGTAAAAGAGGGTATATCCTATACGGTTCAGGGGATTTATACTGACCCTTATAATATGAGTGTTTCCTTTGACACCGAGATTATCGTTAAGGAGATGCCGCAAGAGCTTAAGAGTATGTATCTTGTAGCTGTATACACTACAGGGAATGTTAATGGAACTGAACTAATTGATAATTACAGGGAGCAAAATGATGGTGTTTTAGAGGGCAGTGGAATTACTCTAGAAGAGCGCATTACCAATAATCAAATGACTGAGAAGATTATGGGAGGTATTCTTCTGGCAATGAGCATTATGATTTTACTAGTTTGCGGAGTAATGATACGCTACATGGTTAAGAATACCGTGATATCTGAGACTAATACGATCGCTACTTATAAAACAATAGGATATGACAACCGCAGTATTGTCGGAATATATCTGAAATTCTATCTATTTCTAGTCATTACCGGAAGTATTATTGGAGCCTTCGGCTCTATAGTGGTGTCTGATTCATTTACTAGAGCAACCTTTCAAAACATTGGGGTTTCCGGAAGTAAAGGAACATTTATGTCCGGCATGTTATGTGTGGGTGGAATCATACTTTTTGTGACTCTCCAAGTATATCTTGTACTTAATAAGACTAAGAAGATTCGACCAATTGAAGTGTACAGTAAAGAATATAATAGAAGCCGCAAGCCACGTAGAGCTGGATCAAAGAAAATCAATTTTTCACCTCTATCTATGGCAGTTAGGATGCTACAGAGAGATAGGAAAAATACAATAATTATTCTAATTACATGCATAATGTCGGCTTTCTGTGTTAATTTTGCTGCAACTGCCCTTACAATGATTAATGGAATGCAGGAGAGTAATTACTATTGGATTGGGTTTGACAAGCATGATGTATCGATGGAAATCATGAATCTGGAGCTACAGGATAGTGTTGTACAGGAGCTTGAAAAGATGGAGGAGGTAGAAAGGATAATACCAACAACAACAGATGTATCAGTCTCGATAGATTGGAAGAGGGGAATTGGGGATACGATCATGAGCGCCATGATATATGGATCCTTTGAAGATATCGATATGGCAGTGCTTGAGGGTAGAAATCCAAGATATAACAGTGAGATAGCTATAGGAAATGCTTTTGCGGAGAAGTTAAATAAGCATGTTGGAGATTATATCGATATTTATTTTAACGGTGATCAGAAGGCAAGCCTTCTGATATGCGGTACCTTCCAAAGCTTTTATAATATGGGAAAGAGCTGTAGATTGTTAGGAGATACATTGATGGTTAATCAGATAGACTTTCAGTATGGAGAAGCCTCCATCTATCTGAAGGAGGGAATTGAAGCCGACCGATTTGCTGAGACTGCAAGTGTAAAATTTGCACATAAGGCTAAGTTTATGAACCGAAGCAATAAATATGAGTCTATTATGAATATGATAATTGAGCCTCAGATAAAGGCAATTGGTCCATTTATGTCGATTGTGCTTATCCTTGGAGGATTAAATATCCTGGCAATCGTTTATCTGAAAAATAAAGACAACAGTCGTATATTTAGTATATATAAGGCACTCGGATACTCATCAAATTATCTGTTACGCGTAAATATACTATACGTTTTCCTTATTGCAGCAGGCTCCATCATAATTACAGTGCCGTTATTTGTTCTTGCATTTCCCAGGATGATGGTGATAGCGATGTCCATGATGGGCTTAAAAAAATATATCGTAAGCTATAATGCCGCAATACTGCTTATCAGTAACCTGTTAGCATTTTTCATCTATCTTATATGCGGTATAATGTCATCAAAATCATTATATAATAATCCGGTTGAGGATTTGACTTGCGATTAACGTGAATTGAAAAACATAATTCACGTGGGAAGAACTACGAAGTCCACACAGTGGTGTGAACTCCTTGTTCTTCTGGGTATTGGCGATGCCGCATAGCGGCATCCTATAGGTTTGAAGTGAATTGAAAACATAATTCACGCTGGAAGTGCAGAAATGTAGAGTAGAGTGAAAGAGAATGAACTATCACTCGGGAAAAAGCCACAAGGTGTATTTTCCTAATTATTTGTGCCGCAGTGTGCGGTGGAATGAGAGGTAAAGATGAAGACAAGTATCATTAAGACGGAAAAGGTATGTAAAAGCTTTGTAACCGATGGAGAGGTTATCAATGTTATTAAGAATATGGATCTGAATATATATAAAGAGGATTTCACAGTAATTATGGGGAGCTCCGGCTCAGGGAAGTCAACCCTATTATATTTACTTAGCGGTATGGACAAAGTCAGTAGTGGTGAGGTATATTTAAAGGAGAGAAATATTACGAAATGTAAAGAAAATGAGATGGCTTCTCTTCGCAAGGATAATATAGGTTTTGTATTCCAGAATATGAACTTGATTCCGGACTTAACCGTGAGAGAGAATATCATAAGTCCTACCTATAAGTCAGCAATTAAGAAGGGTCAAGTACAGGGAAGAGTGGATGAACTTATTGAACAGCTGGAGCTTAAGGAGCATCAGAACAAGTACCCAGGCCAGCTGTCGGGGGGACAAAGACAGAGAACTGCCATCGCAAGAGCATTAGTTAATCAGCCGGAGGTAATCTATGCAGACGAACCGACAGGGGCGTTAAACTCTGCTACGGGCGAAAGCGTCCTGGACAGCTTTACAGCTATCCATGGAAACGGACAGAGTATTGTCATGGTAACCCATGATTTAAAGGCGGCTGTCAGAGGGAATAGGGTTGTTTTCATTAGGGATGGACGAATTGACGGCGAATTAGAGCTAGGAACCTTTCATAAGGCTGAGGCAGGGGAAAGGGAAGAAGTATTATATGATTTCCTAAGAGAAAGAGGCTGGTAATAGTATGGGGCAGAGGATACTGATAATTGAGGATGAACGGGAGCTGGCAGAGATATTAGGCGAATACCTCGAGGTAGAGGGGTATAAAGTCTGTTTGGCCTTTGATGGAATAAAGGGACAGGAGGCAGTTGGTGAGTTTCAGCCGGATCTTATGCTTTTAGACATTATGCTTCCCGGTGTTGATGGAATGACCATATGTAAGAAGGTCAGGGAGATGCACGATATTCCAATTATTATGCTTTCAGCCAAAAATGGAGAGATGGATAAGGTAGTCTGCCTAGGTATCGGGGCGGATGACTATGTGACGAAGCCCTTCAGCCCCTTAGAGCTAGTCGCCAGAGTAAAGGCCCATTTAAGAAGGTTTGAGAAGCAACACCTAGGAGTAAATAAATCTGAGGGTGGTATACAAGCTGGCCGAATGGCACTAAATAAGGATAGCTATACCGTAAGGATCGAGGAAAAAGCGATTGATTTAACCACCAAGGAGTTTGAAGTGCTTTACTTCTTTGCTAGTCAGGCCAATAAGGTATTCACAAAGGAACAGATATATGAGTATATCTGGGGAATGAATGAATTTGGAGATATCAGTAGTGTTGCGGTCTATGTTAAGAGAATTCGTGAAAAACTACGGGAATATGATATTGATTACATAAAGACAGTTTGGGGCGTTGGATATAAATTCAGTGTAGACTAAGGTATTCACTATTATGTTGATATCAGTAGTGTGTGAAATAGAGAATAATATAATAGATGAGAACAAGGATTACTTTCTGCTGAAATCGCAGAATAGCTTGCTGATACTACATTATAACAGCTAGTAGAATTGAGAAAATAGAGGTTGAAAAAGGATTATTTATGAAGAAAAGATCATTGTGGAGAAATCTGATTATTTATTGTTGTATAATGATAGCTGTTTTAGTCATTGGTACTATATTCAGTATGCAGAAATATCAGAATTATAAAGAATATGCTTTCCACAATAATGCTAGAATTCTTGCAACAGATCAGCTTGAGAAGATCAGCAAAGGCTTTGCTAGTGGTAATTTTGATATATCCGATTATCAAGAAGGAGCCTACCCTGTGGTCATCACTGATGTAAATGGGATGGTTTTATATAGTGACAAAAATGAGTATAGGAATTCTGAGCGTGTAAAATTAAGTGAATTTCTCCAAGTAGATCAAAGTCTGTTCTTAAATGACAGTGGTACAGTAAAGACAGCCTTTGCTATAGAAGCAAAGGAGAGGACCGTTGGCTTTGTCGCTTTTTATAT
>DATESP010000052.1:0-6812 GCA_035270645.1 Mobilitalea sp.
TGCTTCTCTATCCCCACCTAATATTCTTTGAAACAATTCTTCCTTTTCACTGTTTTTCAATAATGGCAACTTCGATGTATTAACACCGCAAATCTCAACCTTATAAAGAGCCATGGACGAAACCTCCGAATCATTATCATTAACACTCACTATTGCAATAAGATAAAGCATAGTTCATGTAATTTGTACTATCATAATGATTCACTATTTAGCATCTCTTTATACTGTTGTTTAGCAAGAAATTATTACCATTTTCTTTATTTACTCAAATCGGACCATTTCTTTTTTTAACCTCTTAATAATCTTTTTTTCAAGTCTTGAAATATAGGACTGGGAGATTCCAAGGAGATCTGCGACTTCCTTCTGTGTCCTCTCATTTCCATCATCTGTATTTAAGCCAAACCTTAAGTCGACTATGATTCTTTCCCGTTCAGACAACTTAGACAAAGCTTTACGAAGCAACTTACGATCTACCTCTTCCTCGATGTTACGGTATATTACATCCTCCTCTGTCCCCAGAATATCGGAAAGCAGTAGTTCATTACCGTCCCAGTCTACATTGAGGGGTTCATCGATTGACACTTCCAGCTTGGTCTTGTTATTGCGCCTAAGATACATCAGTATCTCATTTTCTATGCAGCGGGAGGCATAGGTCGCCAGCTTTATATTCTTATCAGGATTAAAGGTATTGATTGCCTTGATTAATCCGATCGTACCGATGGAAATCAAATCTTCTACTCCAACCCCGGTATTGTCAAATTTTTTGGCTATGTACACTACAAGTCGTAAATTGTGCTCCACCAGGATTGCCTTCATCTCCCCGTCTCGATCCGTACCTAAACCAGCGATTACCTCAGCTTCTCTGACCGAATCCAGGGGTGGAGGCAAAACCTCAGCTCCACCGATGTAATGGATCTCTCCCCTCTGTCCAAAGATGATCGTCCGTATGTCTGGTATCATCCGAAACTGAAACTTGTTTTGTATTGACAACTTTAAAAGCATAGCAAACCTCCCAATTATTCGCTTCTCTCCGTTACACGGAATCAAATCTAGAAGAACAAGTAGTAAGCACCACTAATGTAAATTTGTATTTTATAAATTCACATTGCGAACTCTGTAGTTCTTCACATGAATTCAACTTGGTTGAATTCTTTTTTACGATTCCTCACCCAAAAGCTCCTTATGTAATATTACATGATACTCTTCCTTCGTAGAGAGCCGATTCTCACTAAATGCAGCGGTAACCTTCTCGTTACAGATTGTTTCCTTCCCAGTATGAATCAGTACCTTATCCAGCTTAATTCCAAGAAGCATCCCGTTCTTTGCAATTGAACGGTAAGGAATAAATCTGAGTCGAAGCATAATATCTTCTTTCATATTCCACATGCTGGTATCATACTCATTTCCTTCTAGGTAGTGCCTAGCCATATCAATATCCTTACTTTGCTCTGGCGTTAGTAACTCCCCAAGTAGCGAATTCTCCACCACCATGACCGGACGCTTATAAATTGGATCATAAAGGCAGTTTCCTGTATCCATCAGACCTATAGTCCTTATGCTACGGCCTTCCAGAATGAGCTCCACCTGATATGTTTCTGGAGCATGCTTCTGATACCATCGCATTAGCCTAACTATAAATAATAAAGCAATTGCAATTATAATAATTGCTATACTAGCAAATCTCCAGGAGATATTGCTAAGCATAATTCCGTTACCCAAATCCGCTATAGTAAGCCTAAGTTTAGTATGATAATAGATAGAATTCATAAGTCCACCCACGAAATATGTAATCAGATTCAACACTATAAATTGCTTTAGTAGCTCCGTCAGCTTCCTGCTTTTAAATGCGACGATTATCATGAGTACCGCTCCTGCTACGTAGAGAATGAGAATTCTTAATAGCACATTCATCCATGGAAATACACCCACGATCACGGCTGATACTGCACCTATACCTGCCGCGAGTAGCATTCTTAATTTGCTGCTGTCCTTCCGGTTCACCTTTTTTAATAGAATCAACAGGATCAGATCAAAGCAGAAATTAAGGATAAAGATAACATCAGGATACACCTCTAGATACAAATTCCACCTCCAGGCAGTTATTACTCCTCCTTTGTTTTAAGTACATACAGATTATATCTTGTTTGCTCTTCATAAATTGTCAATTTCTGGTAGTAATTTATGGTTTTTCGTTTACATATATTTACATTGTTAGCTGTAATCCAATTTTTTGCCACAAAAAAGACTGTCAGATTATTCTTTTACAAATAATCTGACAGTCTAAATCTCTTATTTATTATGATAATTCTATTTATTTATTGTGACGATTCTTTTGAAGAAATTCAGGAATCTTGATTCCACCGGGATCCGTATTCGTATTCGCCGGTGCTTTAGCAGGCTGACTAATGATCGGTCTTCTGTTCGGATCTGTGTTAAAACCTGTCTGCGTGGCAGAGGTCGGCTTACTATAAGGATTGCTAGCAGTAAAGCTGCGGTTGATACTTACCTCCGGCTTTAATGGTGTATGTAAGCCTGTTGAAGCAGTACGCCTTAAGAAGTCAGGGGTCTTCACCATATCCCTTGATCTTGTATCAAGACCGGTAGCAATAACGGTAATGGTTGCTGTATCCGGATTTGCATTATCATACATTGCGCCAAAGATAATATTTGCTGACTCTCCTGCTAATTCCTGTACCAATGTGGCTGCATCATTAGCTTCAACCAAACTGATATCACCGGAAATATTGATAATTACATGGGAAGCTCCTTGAATAGTGGTCTCCAAAAGAGGGCTTGTGATTGCTTGCTTCACTGCATCTATGCATTTATCATCACCAGTACCAAGACCAATTCCGATATGCGCAACACCCTTGTCCTTCATTACAGTCTGGACATCGGCGAAGTCAAGATTAATTAACCCTGGTACATTGATTAAATCGGTAATACCCTGAACACCCTGCTGCAATACTTCGTCGGCCTTCTTTAATGCATCCGGCATAGTAGTTCTGCGGTCAACGATTTCTAACAATTTATCATTCGGAATAACGATTAAAGTATCTACCTGTTCTTTCAGCTTCTCAATGCCGCTTAGAGCGTTAGCCATACGTGTCTTAGCTTCGAATTTAAAAGGCTTAGTGACGATACCAACAGTCAGTATCCCCAATTCCTTTGCAATCTGTGCTACTATAGGAGCTGCTCCGGTTCCTGTTCCACCACCCATACCGCAGGTAACGAATACCATATCAGAACCCTTTATCAGTTCAGTTAATTGTTCTCTGCTCTCTTCGGCAGCTTTCTGCCCAATCTCCGGTTGAGCGCCGGCACCAAGTCCCTTGGTAAGCTTTTCACCTATTTGAATGCACTGCGGAGCCTTGCAATTTTTCAGGTGCTGCTTGTCCGTATTGATACAAACAAATTCAACACCTATTATGTTTTCCTCTATCATTCGATTAACGGCGTTATTACCTGCTCCTCCTACCCCAATTACAAGTATTTTTGCAGTTGCATCCGCCTCATTTGTTCTTATCTCAAGCAAGGTCAATTCCTCCTTCATCGTATTCTTTCTATTGATTAACACAACATCTCCAACTATTTATAGCAATTTTCAACATGATAAATTATTCCAAATTTCTCGAAAAACCACATTATGATGGGATTCAAAACTGTTCTCATACTATTTATGGTGGTCTCTTATCCTAATATATATAATATCTTTTAATTCCCAAATAATCAAGTACAATTTTCATTATTTCATAATTATTTAGGCTCATTTTCATCTATTTCTCTGGTTTTCTCGGCTTTGCCACTATCTTTTCCGTATCTTTGCTATAATTTGTCATATCCAACTCCCATTGTGTACCTTCTGACTCTCGCATAAGGTTATTCTTCTCTCTTTCTGCACTTTCAATTATGTTACTAAGTTCAGACAATACTTCATCATAAGTACTTCGTTTTCCAAGAAGGGCAGTATACTTTCCACAATCCACCATGACCTCATAATCACTATTGAAACGTATGGATAATACCTTTAGTCCATATTTGTCAATCTGTTGGGTCAAATTCAGAATTACATCAAATAGCTCATTCTTCTGAACCTCTAGTTTTTCGTAGAGAATGATTTTATTAAATCGTAGCCCTTTAATCTGTGGTATGTCTTCCATGAGTGTGGATGAACTCTCGACGACAATACCATCCTTATCAAAATATAGGTATTGGTTCATAAATTCGACGCATCCAGTGACCATTTTCTCATATACCTGAATATTTATTGTATTTTTATCTACAATCTCCAGATCTACCTTTTCAACAAATGGTATTTTCACATCCGCCAGATATTTGTATCTCAGCTGAAGTAGTAGTGTATTGGTATCTAACTTGCTATTTACTACCTGCTCAATTATCTGGTCAGAGGTATATCTCGATGTACCTGAAACTGTAATGTTCTTTATTCGAAAGGTAAATCCAAATAATAGTATAGGCACGCCTATGAATACTATTATCTTCAGACTCCTCTTTAGGAACCTCATAAGTACACTATTTGATTTCCTTAGCGACTTTTTACTCATATCTACTCCCATTAAGCATTTTCACTACAATACCGGATGTTGGCACCTAGTAAGGCAAAATCCCTACAGATGTCCTCATATCCCCGATCAATGCAGGACGCTTCCCTGATGATTGTTGTGCCCTGTGCTGCCAGACCTGCGATAACCATTGCGGCTCCTCCCCTTAAGTCATGGGCCTTTACTATGGCTCCGCTTAACTGCTTAACTCCTGAAATTACTGCTTTATTTCCCGTAGCTTCAAGGCTGATTATTGCCCTCATCCTCCTAAGTTCCTCAACATTCTGGTAACGTGATTCGAATATCTCTTCTTGTATTGTACTCTTTCCATCAGCAAGGCACAATACCGTCATCATCTGTGATTGCATATCCGTCGGAAATCCCGGATAAGGCTGCGTTTTTAATAATTCTATCGGATGGGGTCTTCCCTTGCAGCAAATTCTGACATTGTCCTCCTCGGCTTTTATGTAACAGCCGGTCTTCCGGAGTATTCTTATGATAGAATCAATCTGTCTTATTGGGGTATCTAAGAGTACAGCTTCGCCTCTCGTAGCGGCAATGGCTGTCATATATGTTCCTGCAACGATACGGTCAGGCGAAAGGGTGAATTCTACATCATGTAAGCTTTTGACACCCTCCACTTCAATAAAGGCAGAGCCTTTTCCGCAAATCCTTGCACCTGCCTCCACTAGGTAATTACATAGCTCCATTACCTCTGGTTCCCTAGCAGCGTTAAATATCCGGGTAATTCCCTCAGACAGTGTTGCAGATAGGATTACGTTCTGAGTCGCACCGACACTCGGAAATTCTAGAAATATGTCATTCCCAGTGATTTTATCCGAATAACAGTGGATGATACTATCATCCTCACCCAAGAACTCCTGCATTATATTCATCTTTTTTAGTGATTTCAAATGGTAGTCAATCGGTCGCTTCCCTATGGAACAGCCTCCCGGGTATGAGATTGTAACCTCACCACAGCGCCCGAGTAAAGCACCTAGAAACAGAATTGAGCTTCGCATCTTCCTCACAGAACTCTCTGATACACAAGAGCCTGCTATCGTAGTCGTGTCCACAATAAGGTTGTTTCCTGCCCAGGTGGTATGACATCCTAGTTCCTCTAGTACATTAATCATATGAAATACATCTAGTATTTTAGGGCAATTCTTAAGTATGGTAATACCTTTATTCAAAATTGTTGCAGCTATAATGGGTAATGCTGCATTCTTTGAACCTTGTATTTTTATTTCACCTTTTAACTGCTCACCGCCGATGACCTCGATGCTCGACATAGCACACCCCAAACAAATAAGGAAATATAATACTACTATATGAATTCCCCTTTGTCCGCGTACCTAACTGATAAACCCACAACACCGCCATGTATTTTTGCTTCCTTTACTAACATGTATCCCCCAATCATTCAACTAATTAGACCGAGATTAGTTTAATCCGTAAAAGCACCTCATTTCATGACACAGCAATGTATTTTTGCTTCTTTTACTAACATGTATCCCCCAATCATTCAGCTAATTAGACCGAGATTAGTTTAATCCGTAACTGTTTCTTATTTCATGACACAGCAATGTATTTTTGCTCTTTTACTAACATGTATCCCCCAATCATTCAGCTAATTAGACCGAGATTAGTTTAATCCGTAACTGTTATCCCGTTTCATGACACTGCAATGGATTTTTGCGCTGACCGGCCGACTGAGGGGTCCATACTTCGTCAAGACTCAGTAAGGATGCTGCTCCACTGGGCAGCATCCTTACATGCCATGAGGCTTGTAAGAAGTATCCCGAAGGTAGGGTAAGGCAAGCATAAAATACATTGTAGTATCATGAAACGTACACTACCTCAACTTCTCTCCATCTTGATCTGATTGGAGACACTAAGCACGATTCCTATTTCAAATAGTAGAACCATGACCGAGCTTCCTCCATAGCTGATGAAGGGTAGCGTAATACCTGTTGACGGAATTGAGTTTGTGACTACAGCTATATTGATTAATACCTGAGTCGCTAAATGTGCCAGAACACCCGTAGCTATCAGCCCACCAAACAAATCTGGGGCATTGATCGCTATGATAAATATACGCCAAATCAAAAGTATAAAGAGCAGAATCAAGGCAAAAGCCCCGAACAACCCTAATTCTTCACAAATAACAGAAAAAATCATATCATTGTGGGACTCAGGAATGAAGCCAAGCTTCTGCATGCTCTCTCCTAATCCCTTTCCAAAGACTCC
>DATESP010000053.1:0-2463 GCA_035270645.1 Mobilitalea sp.
AGCACCTTTAATTTTGTTGTTTACATTGAAGTTAAAAGATTTTCCAACTACAATAGTCTTTTTTGTTGCATTCAGACTTGGAGCTTTTGCTGCAGCCTGTACAAATGCAGGAGATACTGTGGAACACACCAGTACAAATGCGAACGCAACCATTGTAAACTTCCGAAATACTCTTACTAGCTTTTTACTCATTTTGCTTATTACCTCCTCTAAAATTTTTTCGACATACCTCTCGTCCCTCCTGCTACCGACTTTTTCCCCTTGGGAATAATCCCGTAATTTAAGCCCGGTATACTGCTGTGCACAAAGTTGCATTCGTAAATTTGGATATCACCTCCTCTAAACATGATTTCTTTCCATCCTCAGTTCTTCCTTGTTTATGTCAAATAATTACATTTAATGATAAATCTTTCTGTGTTTACTGTCGTCTACTCCAGCCTTACGGTAGAAATAGGTGTTGACACGGTCTCGCCATTCTTCGGCGCTTTCTAACTGGATAATCAGACGGTCATGGACTCTCTGATAGATGTCCTCAGGCATGCGACCCTTGAGGCTCTTCCAGCTTTTTATCATCTGCTCCACATCTTGAACCCCTTCAAAGTGTGTGTCATAGATATGCTGGATTAAGGTTTTACCACTTTTCAGCACATAATCATATCTAATATAGTGGAAGAATAATAGTAATTCCTCAGGACAGGTTTCCCTGTTCTCATACATGGAGGCATTCGGTTCATTATACTGTGTGGCATATCCGGTGCCATTTATCGTACGGTCAACTCCCATTCCGTCCCTGTCAGCCCTGTGATAGGTTCCCCATGTATCATATTCATAGCCATCCACATTCGGTCCGTAATGATTATTTGGATTAACCATCCATCCAATTCCAAGCGGAGAGGTGTATTTCTCATAGACAGACCAAGAATCCATCAGGATATCCATAACTACCTTAAATATCATTTCATCGTGAGGGAATATTTGCATAATCCATTCTTCAGCTATCTGTTCTGCGCTAAGCTTTGTATTCCAGCTTAATCTGCCGAATCCATAAAAATTGGCGCCTGCTAGGTCATGGCCAGTCCAATTATAGTCATCACCGGTATTCGTCACTGCTGCCATACCACAGTCCGTCTGACTATAAGTTTTACCTGATGTAATATCTGCTACTGTAGCCTCTTTCTCCTCTGCATAGGTGTTAAACTCCAATATCTGCTTCCACATAGGTATCAAGTAACATACATGTCTTTGCTGCCCGGTATACTCCTGGGCTGCTTGAACCTCGAGGATCATATTTGTCTTCTTTAGACTACCAAATAATGGCGAAACCGGCTCCCTTACTTGAAAATCCATCGGTCCATTTTTGATCTGAAGAATAACATTATCATCAAATAATCCATCCAAATCTATGAAATTATCATAAGCAGCTCTTGCGCGGTCAGTCTTATAATCCTTCCAATCCTGTTTGCAGTTATATACAAAGCAACGCCAGACTAAAAGTCCTCCATGAGGCTTTATTGCCTTTGCGAGAACATTGGCACCATCAGCATGTGTACGGTTATAGGTAAAGGGCCCGGGTCTACCCTCAGAGTCTGCTTTGATTAAGAAGCCTCCAAAACTAGGTATCTTCTTATATATATTATTAACGCAGCCCATCCACCAATCTGCTACTTCACCATCAAGTGGATCTGCAGTCGGTAATCCCCCAATTTCAATCGGAGCTGCGAAGTTAACACTTAGAAATAGCTTAATTCCATAGCCGGCAAATATTTCTTCCAGGTCATGAAGTATATCCAGATAGCGGTCTGTAATCAAACTGGAAGCCGCTCCTCGGACATTAACATTGTTGATTACAACTCCATTTATTCCAATTGATGATACAAGTCTTGCATAATCTAAACTTCTTTTATTTACGAGGACTTCATCTTGTTTTAGAAAAAAAGAAAAACCTGAATAGCCTCGTTCTATGCTCCCATCCATATTATCCCAGTGATTTAGCATACGGAGATTATTTGAAGGATTTTCTACGATATCAAGCTTCTTCAGTGATTTACCCGTAGCTATCCTTCTAATAAGGTCAAAGACACCATATAAGAGACCTTTCTCAGTCTTACCAATCAGATAAACTGCACTTCCCGTCTGTCTAATTACATAACCTTCCTCTGTAAGTGTTGCCAAGCCAACTACCTCGTCCAAAGCCTCTACTCCCTGGAGACCAAGTACGATACCCGAAGTTATCTGCAGAGCTAGAGAAGCATCTGTCTGTTTACTTGTTAAAGTAATATTTAGCATTTTTTTTAATGCATGGGTTAATTCCTTTACTGCATTCTGGGTTATTATCCCTATTGAATAATCTTTATTTGCAATAATATTGATATCTGTCAAAATTTCAGTATCCTGATAGTTATTTACCTGGTTATAATTTAACCAACATTGGCTGTAATCCATAATGTCTCTCCTTTAATGTCT
>DATESP010000054.1:0-7856 GCA_035270645.1 Mobilitalea sp.
GCTATAATGAAACAAAAATTTATTACTAATAATAATTCCTCAAAAATATAAAGGAATTAAAATAAAAAAGGAAGGTAAAATTAATGAAAGCGAAATTAATATTAAATAAGGATTTTACTGTTGGAAAAATTGATAAAAGAATTTATGGATCTTTCATCGAACATCTTGGAAGAGCAGTATATAACGGTATTTATGAACCTACTCATCCAAAAGCAGATGATATGGGGTTTAGAAAAGATGTTTTAGACATGGTAAAAGAATTAAATGTACCGATTATACGTTATCCTGGAGGTAACTTTGTTTCGGGTTATAATTGGGAAGATGGTGTTGGTCCCAAAGAAAAGCGCCCTAGGCGTGCAGAATTAGCCTGGCATGTAATTGAGACTAATGAAGTGGGTATTGATGAATTTCAAGAATGGGCAAAACGTGCTAATTCAGACGTAATGCAAGCAGTTAATTTAGGAACCAGAGGACCCGAAGAAGCTCGTAGCCTTTTAGAGTATTGTAACTTCCGGGGAGGAACCTATTATAGCGATATGCGTCGTTCCCATGGATTTGAAGAACCATTTAATATAAAGATATGGTGTCTTGGTAATGAAATGGATGGTTCATGGCAGATTGGAGCAAAAACTGCAGAGGAATACGGTAGAATTGCATGTGAAACCGCAAAAATCATGAAGGAGTTAGATCCAAGTATTGAATTGGTTGCTTGTGGAAGTTCCGGTCTTAACATGCCTACCTTCGGTAAATGGGAATCTACGGTATTGGAGCATACTTATGATTATGTAGATTATATATCACTCCATAACTATTATGGAAACCCGGGAAATGATACAAAAGCTTATCTTGCATGCTCCATTGATATGGACACTTTTATAAAATCAGTAACAGCGATTTGTGATTATGTAAAAGCATTTAAGCATTCTGATAAAATAATTAACTTATCATTTGATGAATGGAATATTTGGTTCCATAGCAATGAAGCAGATAAAAAACTAGAGCCCTGGCAAATTGCCCCACACCAACTAGAAGATATATATAACTTTGAAGATGCATTAGTTATGGGCTGCCTTCTTATTACACTTTTGAAGAATTGCGATCGCGTCAAAATGGCTTGTCTTGCACAGCTTGTCAATGTTATTGCGCCTATAATGACAGAAAACGGCGGAAATGCATGGGCACAGACTATCTTCTATCCGTTTATGCACGCTTCGAATTATGGTAGAGGAGTAGCTTTTATTCCGGTTGTATCTAGTGATAAATATGATACAGAGCGATTGAAAAATGTGCCATATGTTGAAACGATAGGAGTATTGAATGAGGAGAAAAGCGAATTGACGGTGTTTGCTGTAAACCGTTCATTGGAAGAAAGTATTGACTTAGAAATTGATTTACGCGATTTTGAAAATGCTAAACTTATAGAACATATTGTTTTGGAAAATGATGATATGAAGGCGATGAATACTGTAGAAAAACCGAATAATGTATTTCCTCATAATAATGGAAAGACTAAGATAAGTGCTAATTCAGCAGTTGCAGTATTAAATAAACATTCTTGGAATGTAATACGCTTCCAAGTTTAAATAGAATGGCCACTTGGAATAACTGAGTGGCTATTCTATAATACCTTTTTGTAATTAATTCAGTACCTTCACAGTTATATTTGCACCATAAAAAGGCTAAAACACATCCATTATGGTGATGAAACACTCGAATTCATTACGTTATGCTCAGGGTTCTTAATAGTTACACACTTTTAACATAATCAGAAACATACATTATAGGAGGAATGCGTTATGAAAAAGGCCATGCTAAAACTAGACAAGGATTTTATGATAGGGAAAGTGGATAAGCGAGTATTTAGTACTTTTATCGAACCAATTGGAGACATAGTATACGGTAACATCTATAATCCTAAACATCCTTTAGCCGATGAGCAAGGTTTTCGCAAGGATGTACTGGAACTGATGCAGGGTCTGGGATCAACTGCAATAAGGTATCCTGGAGGAAATTTTGTTTCGGCATACAATTGGATGGATGGAATAGGACCAAAGGATAAGCGCCCTGTACGCTTTGATAAGGCATGGAAAAAAGTTGAGACCAATCAAATGGGTATTGATGAATATACTGACTGGGTAAAAAAAGTAGGTGCTGAACCTATTCTTGCTGTCAATCTTGGAACCGGTACACCTGAAGAGGCATCCTATGAAATAGAGTATACCAATATGGAAGGTGGTACCTATTATAGTGATTTGCGTAAAGAGTACGGTCATGAAAAGCCTTATAATGTTAAAATGTGGTGCTTAGGAAATGAAATGGATGGCACCTGGCAGATGGGAGAAAAAACAGCAAAGGAATATGGTAGAGTTGCCTACGAGGCTGCTAAACAAATGCGTGCTGTAGATCCTGATATTGAACTTGTTGCATGTGGTAGTTGCGCTAACGATAAATCACATCCCTCTTATCCGGAATGGGACAGAGTTGTTCTTGAAGAATGTTATGATAAGGTCGATTATTTATCCTTGCATCGCTACTATAGTTATGACCCTGAAGCTATAAAGGGGACAATGTTTCCCGCACAATTTACTGTCGAAGACTTACCGTGTATAGCGAATGATATGACACAATTTATCGATACAGTATGTGCTGCTGCGGACTATGTAAAAGGATTAAGATACTCGGACAAGTCGATTAATATTTGTTTCGATGAGTGGGGTGTCATTTCTAGTCAGACAGCAAAAGCAGAAGGTCTTGATTGGAGTGAAAGGAAAGTTCCTGAGAAGGGGAAACGTGTAGAGGGTATGAATGTAATTGATGCAGTTTTATTTGGTAGTATACTTATCACGTTTATCAATAAGTGTGACCGAGTTAAAATTGCCTGTCAGTCTATTGTAATACCTAGTGTGGTCGGAGTGGATCCAGATGGCGGTGCATTTAAACAGACTACATATTATCCCTTCCAGCAGGTAGCAAAATATGCAGAAGGAGTGGCTCTTCGCTCGGGACTGCAAAGCCCGACTAAGAAAACGGATGGTTATGGTGAACAGCCATATATCCAAACTGCAGCTGTATATAATGAAGAGAGTGGTATCGTTACAATATTTGCAACAAATCTAAGTCTTCGTGATAATGTTGTATTAGAAGAAGGATTACAATTTGATAATGTTGAATTATTTGAGCATATTCAGATACATGAAGAACAGCCCCTTGCTATGAATTCATATAAAAACCCAGAGAGGGTAGTTCCCAAGGAAATGGAAATCACTGATGAAGTTGTTTTGCCACCGCTTAGCTGGAATGTACTGCGATATAGGGTGAAATGAAAGGTCTAATAAGCAAGGAGAAGCAAGACATAAGATTATAAGGTTTTCAAAAACAAGGAGGACAGGATATGGTTAAAATAACTTTTTTAGGTGCTGGGAGTACTGTATTTGCACGAAATGTACTGGGTGACTGCATGTGTACGCCCTGTTTACAAGATACAGAAATTGCTCTTTATGATATTGATGCTAAACGACTGGATGAGTCAGAAGTTATTCTTAAGGCAATCAACAAAAATATTAACTCCTCCAAAGCTAAGATTAATACGTATTTGGGTGAACAACAAAGAAAAGATGCTTTAAGAAATGCGGATTTTGTGGTCAATGCAATTCAGGTTGGTGGCTACGATCCATGCACTATTATTGATTTTGAAATTCCTAAGAAATACGGTTTGAGACAGACCATAGCTGATACCTTGGGAATTGGAGGTATAATGCGAGGGCTTAGGACAATCTCCGTAATGAGAGATATTGCCAGTGATATGGAAGAGGTTTGTCCAAATACATTATTAATTAACTACACGAATCCCATGTCTATTTTAACTGGTTATTTGCAAATGTATACAAAAATACGTACCATTGGTTTATGTCACAGCGTTCAGACCTGCTCTAGGGATTTACTAAAAGGTCTTGGTATGGAAGACAAACTGGAAGGACGTAGTGATTTTATTGCAGGTATTAATCATATGGCATGGCTCTTGGAAATAAAGGACAAAGACGGAAACGACCTATACCCTGAGATTAGAAAACGTGCCTTTTTAAAGAATAGCAAGGAGAAGCATAATGATATGGTTCGTTATGAATATATCAAGCATTTGAGTTATTACTGTACAGAATCTAGTGAGCATAATGCAGAATATAATCCTTATTTTATCAAATCAAAATACCCAGATTTAATTGAAGAATTTAATATTCCCCTAGATGAATATCCAAGAAGGTGTATCAGCCAGATTGAAGGTTGGGAAAATGAGAAAAACAATATTCTACAGGATGGAAAGATAACTCACAACAGGTCCCATGAATATGCATCATATATTATGGAAGCTATAATCACTAATAAGCCTATTAAGGTTGGGGGTAATGTATTAAATACTGGATTGATTGATAATCTACCGTCTGATGCCTGCGTAGAGGTTCCCTGCATGGTTGATGCGGGGGGTATCCATCCCTGCCATGTAGGAAGATTACCGGTGCAATTGGCTGCGTTGAATATGACAAATATAAATGTTCATCTGTTGACAATAGAGGCTGCCTATACAATGAGTAAAGATAAAATATATCAAGCTGCCATGTTGGATCCCCATACAGCAGCAGAATTGTCTATTGATGATATTATTAAAATGTGTGATGAGATGATTTTAGCTCATGGAGAATATATGAAAGAATATGTCTAGTATATAATGTACTATATAAGGGTCGAAGACAGAGGGATGAATCACGTTTTCATCCCTTTGATGGTTATACATTATTGCATTTATAAATGCTGCAGAGCGGCATCATGTCTGGAAGAGTGAAAGGAAGATATCAATGAGTAAGCTATGGTATGACAAGCCAGCAGGTTGTTGGGAGGAAGCGCTCCCTATAGGCAATGGACGTATGGGTGCTATGATATTTGGATCAGTAGAAACAGAGCACATACAATTGAACGAGGATAGTGTGTGGTACGGAGGTCATATTGATCGTAATAATCCGGATGCATTAAAGAATCTGCCCAAAATCAGAGAATTAATTTTTAACGGACAGATTCCTGAAGCAGAGGAGCTGATGACATATGCTTTATCAGGAATTCCACAGAGTCAGAGACCTTATCAATCCCTAGGAGATTTGACAATAAGCTTCAAAGACATGGAAGGAAGTAAAACGGACTATATACGATGCTTAACGCTTGATGATGCGATTCATTCTATGCAGGTTAAAATAGGGGAAAATGTTTATCATAGAGAAACATTTTTATCAGCAGCGGATGATGTAATGGTTATGCGAATTACAACAGGAGAAAATCAAAAGATTTCCTTCTCTGCTCTACTTACACGAGAACGTTTTTATGACTGTGTAATCGGAATCCAGTCCGATACCATTATGCTAAACGGTAATCTCGGCAAAGGAGGACATGATTTTGTCATGATGCTTAAGGCAGTGGCGGAGGGAGGAACCTGTGAAGTAATAGGGGAACATCTTATCGTTAGTAATGCTAATAATGTAACTTTATATTTTACTGCAGGCACTACCTTCCGCTTTCATGATCTTAGGGAACAATTAAGCAGGATTTTAACAGAGGCAACAAATCAATCTTATGAAGAACTGAAAGCTCGTCATATAGAAGATTATAAACGTTTATATGACAGAGTTAAATTTGAGCTAGATGGAATAGAAGGTTTTGAGGAGCTTACTACAGCGGGGCGTTTGGAAAAAGCAAAAAGTGGATTAGTAGATAAAGGTATGGCGAAGCTATATTTTGATTTTGGACGCTATCTTCTTATTGCATGTAGTAGAGAAGGAACTCTTCCTGCCAATTTACAGGGTATATGGAATAAAGATATGAGTCCGGCTTGGGACTCGAAATATACGATTAATATAAACACACAGATGAATTATTGGCCTGCAGAAGTATGTAATCTATCAGAGTGTCATAAGCCTCTATTCGATTTGATTAAAAGAATGGTTCCAAATGGTCAAGAAACAGCAAAAACCATGTATAATTGCCGTGGTTTTGTAGCACACCATAATACTGATATGTGGGGAGATACAGCCGTTCAGGATCATTGGATTCCGGCATCTTACTGGGTAATGGGTGCGGCATGGCTATGTACCCATCAATGGATGCATTATGAATACACGCAGGATAAGGAGTTTTTAAAAGAGGCATTTCCTATTATGAGAGAGGCGGCCGTGTTTTTTCTTGACTTCTTAATTGAGGATAAAGGATATCTAAAGACATGCCCTTCAGTATCTCCGGAAAACACTTATATTCTTCCTACCGGTGTACAGGGTGCAATTACCGTAGGGGCTACCATGGATAACCAAATACTCAGGGATTTATTTAGTCAATGCCTTAAAGCAGCAGAAATCTTAGGAGTTCAGGATGAACTTAATCTGAAGATAAAAGCTGCATTAGAAAAACTAGTACCGACTCGTATTGGAGCACGAGGAAATATTTTGGAATGGGCAGAAGATTATGATGAAATCGAGCCTGGACATAGACATATATCCCATCTATACGGCCTTCATCCGTCATCTCAGATCACAATGGATGATACTCCGGAGTTGGCAAAGGCGGCTAGGAGAACCCTTGAGCAAAGACTGGCGCATGGCGGGGGGCACACCGGTTGGAGCCGTGCTTGGATTATGAATCTTTATGCGAAACTATGGGATGCAGATAAAGCTTATCATAATTTAGAACAGCTAATCTCAAAATCTACACTACCCAATATGTTTGACAATCATCCTCCTTTCCAGATTGACGGTAACTTTGGAGGTACAGCTGCTATTGCTGAGATGTTGGTACAAAGCACTGATCAGAGAATTATTCTACTGCCTGCTCTACCAAAAGTATGGAACGATGGAAGTATGAAGGGTTTATGTGTTTGCGGTGGTGCAGAAATATCTATCGAATGGCACGATTGTAGGTTAACTAAATGTATCATTAAGGCTAAACATAAGTTTCAAACAGATGTTATATATAAGCAAAAACGAATTGAGATTTCTTTAGAAGCAGGAGAAGATGCTGTACTTTCACTGTAGTATAGACCCTCCGCCAACCATATACCCGACTATTCTCGTCATAATAAACATAAGGCATCCAAGAATGGATGGATTATTATTCGCTTATTCGCATATATTAGAATAATAATTTACAAGTTCACTACGCCTTGTATTTTATCTCAGAGGGATAAAATCTTTGACTGAGATAAAATCCTCCTGTGAAATATATGGGTGGTGAACTGTTTTGAGCTAGGGGAAATGCGATATGGATAGTGGAATTCTTGAGAATCAGCTTAATCTTGCACTGGATGTGCCCGAAGCCACCAGAGAGAAGACATCAGATTTGGATATAGGGTATGTTCCGGAGACGAATACATGGGAATTAATCGTAAAGTATAACGGCAGCCTTCAGCCGATTTCAGAGCAACTGGGGATATCCATTATAGAGTTATCAGGAGGTTATGCAATCGTTACGATCCCAGAAAATTTAATTGACCAGTTTGCCAGGTATGAAGAAATTGAATTTATAGAGAAACCTAAGAGATTATTTTATGAGGTGAGTGAGGGACGGGCTGCCTCCTGCATCAATCCACTTCAAACTCCAGTTTTTAATCTGTTCGGCGAGGGAGTTCTGGTTGCAATCATTGACTCAGGAATTGATTATTCCCACCCTGATTTCCGGAACGAGGATGGAACCTCACGAATCATAACACTTTGGGATCAGACTATCCCAGGGAATCCTCCGGAAGGCTTCCAAGTCGGAAGTGTATATAGCAGGGATCAGATTAATGAAGCTCTAATGGAACCGATGCCGGAAAGAATGAATATCGTACC
>DATESP010000055.1:0-5649 GCA_035270645.1 Mobilitalea sp.
ATACTACCAATAATTATTATGGTGATATTAGCAATAGTGTGCATTACGGTTGCTATTAAATGTTTTAGATGGGAGTAATATAGGAGCCTGACCCAAACGAGGGTCAGGCTCCTTAAGTTTGCTGCATTTATCCCACACGAAGATTAGATTTAGGTTACGTAGATAGTGCATCTCATCTTTACCCCATCTTCGGAAGCATAGATATATGCTCTACCCTTTTTTATAGCAGTGATACACCCTGATTTATCAACAGAAGCAACATTAGGGTTGCTGGTAGACCATGTAGGTAAATTACCAGAGGAAACCTCAGCATTTAGTATAACAGTATACCCTTTTTTCATATTTAGTTCAGTCTGGCTTAAGGTAATAGTGGGCTGATCCACGGTTACTGTGCAGGACTTATCAACTCCATCCACAGTGGCCGTGATAGTGGCAGTACCATGCTTTATAGCAGTAATGACACCGGACCCATCTATTATAGCTATACTTTTCTTATTTGATTTCCAGATGGGTGTAATTCCGGAGGAAACCTTGGCGGTAATCTGATAGGTCCAACCCCGACAGAGGGTAATACGGGTGTCGCTAAGTTTGATGGAGGGAGATTTTACGGTGACTTTGCAGGTGGCCTTACTTCCATCTGCAGTAGCAGTAATGGTAGTTGTTCCAGGTTTCATGCCTGTTACCATTCCTCTCTCATCAATAGTGGCGACACTTTTTTTGCTACTCTTCCAGGTGACCTTTGAACCGTTTGAGGTAGTAGCGGAAAGAGCCAGAGTCTCATCATGTTCGATAGAAGCACTTGTTTTGCTTATAGACAAGATGGTCTTATTGACAGTAACCTTACACGAGGCCTCTGCGCCTTTTATCTTTGCAGTTATTACTGCAGTCCCCTTCTTCTTGGCAGTAATCTTTCCATAGGTATTAACAGAAGCGACCTTGGAGTTACTGCTTTTCCAGGTGGGGTTTTTTACATTAGAGGTTAAAGCAATGACATAAAATTCATCACCGATATCAACCGTAGCAGTATATTTCGTGAGTATAACAAAGGCAAAGGGTGAGGAGGCTTTTACTGGTTGGCTTTGAACTGATAGAGATAATAGGAGTGTTGTGAGACATAACAAGAAAGTGAAAAAGATCTTTTTAAGGTGTGGCATAATAATCCTCCTTTCATTTCTAGTGAGGAATAAATGCTCAGTACTATGCTGTCAGCAAACTTACATTCAGTTTAGCATCTTAAGAAAACGATGTAAATATGGCATAATCATGAAAATTATAGCGTTTATACAACAATATATCCCACTTAATGTAATGAAACTTTAGTAAATCAATGCTTTTTTCACGAGAAACCGGGGATTATAATAAATTTTGATTGAATTCCCATCCAAAATTGCATATGCTATATACAGCATGAAAATAATTTACGATAAATAGAAAGTGACTGGGGCTTAGTACGCCCCATTTTAAGGAGAAAAATATGCAATTTAGTGAATTAAATATTATGCCTTCGATTTTGAGGGCATTAAAAGAAGAAGAATATGAGATACCTACTCCTATCCAGGAGGAAGCCATTCCAGTAGTTTTAGCAGGCAGGGATCTGCTGGGCTGCGCACAGACCGGAACAGGAAAGACAGCTGCTTTTGCGATACCGACCCTACAGATACTTAGTGAAGATAAAGCTCAACTGGCATCACAACATAATATCCGTGCGCTGATAATAACGCCAACCAGGGAGCTGGCGCTTCAGATTTTCGAAAGCTTCCGAACCTATGGGAAATATACAAGACTGAAATGCTGCGTCGTATTTGGCGGTGTCTCACAGAAGCCTCAGGAGGAGGCACTACAGCGGGGAGTCGATATTCTTGTAGCTACTCCAGGCAGACTGATTGATCTGATGAACCAGAAGCTGGTTGACATATCTCATATAAAGATATTTATATTGGATGAGGCTGACCGGATGCTGGATATGGGATTTATCCATGATGTTAATAAAATAATAGATAAGACTCCACCGAAGAAGCAGACTCTGCTTTTCTCGGCCACTATGCCACCCTCTATTGAGAAAATGTCTAAGACTATTTTAGATAAACCGCAGAAAATAGCAGTCACACCAGTATCCTCAACGGTAGATACCATCAAGCAGTATTTATATTATGTAGATAAGAACAATAAGAAGGATCTGTTGCTTAATCTTTTGAAAGACACCAAGATAGAGTCAGTGCTTATATTTACCCGAACAAAGCATGGAGCAGATAGGGTTGTAAAACAATTGGAGAAATCGGGTGTTGCAGCTAAGGCAATCCATGGTGATAAATCCCAGGGTGCCCGTCAGCTTGCATTAAGTAATTTTAAGAACAAAACACTTAGGATATTAGTTGCAACCGATATCGCAGCAAGAGGAATAGATATCGATGAACTTACCCATGTTATCAATTATGATTTGCCTAATATACCTGAAACCTATGTACATCGTATTGGAAGAACAGGAAGGGCAGGACTTGGTGGAGTTGCGATTTCTTTCTGTGATTTTGATGAGAAGGAGTACCTAGTAGATATTGTTAAGCTTATCGGGAAGCCTATTCCAGAGGTTAAGGATCATCCCTATCCTTTACTTAACAATTTCCCTGCTGAGAAGAAGACTCCACAACCAAGGCGTAAACCAGGGGAAAAGGAATCGAAATCTAATATTTTACCAAAAAAAATATCCTCCAATGGGACCCCAGCGAAGGAAATAACTTCGAGGTTTGCATCACAAAGGACATCATCTTATACGTCTGCACCAAAGGAAAAGTCAGCAAGACAGGCAACACAGAGAAATTCTTCCTATACGTCTGCACCGAAGGAAAAGTCAGCAAGACAGGCAACACAGAAAAACTCTTCCTATACGTCTGCACCGAAGGAAAAGTCAGCAAGACAGGAAACACAGAGAAATTCTTATACATCTGCGCCAAAGGAAATGACATCTAGGCCAGAAACAAAAAAGGCACCCACTTATTCTTCAATGAATAATAGTTCAACACTAGAGATAAGGGATGAAAAGCCAACAGAAGAAAAGTTAAAAAGCCTATGGTTAAAGAAAAGAGCTGAGAAGTCAGGAAAGACTCCCTGGTATTCGAAAAAGTGATTCTAATGTGAAAATCGAATAGAAGGGTGTTCCTTTATCACTTATAGACTTCTGCAAATGCTTTATAGTAGTCATAATATTTATCATCACATGCAGAAAATAAATATCTAGCAAATATATGTGTAACTTTATAACCGTTCTTTTTAAGTTGCTCGACATGCGGTGTAAAGTCATCTGTCACAGGATTACTATAACCGACCTTTAGTACAAAGGATACATAGGTGGCCTTTGAATCCTTTTCCCAAATGACTGTTGGAATTTCTGAGGTTGGAACAGCCATACCAGTTACTATACCGTCATTTTCTGCTGTGTATAAAAGAACATTCTGGTACTGATCTTTAATATATACCGACCAAGCTTCTGTATCATCGATGGAAAAGAAAAAGATCTTATCATAATTCGGATCTTCAATTTGATACTGTCTTTTATTTAGGGCTTCGAAGGTCTCGATATATTTAATTTTGTTTTTGATATATTCTTTTGCAGTGTATAACTCCTCCAGCCTCTTATCCAGAAGCTGATCCAAATTAATTAGTGAAGCTGACAGTTCCTGGGGAGATAGCTGCGGAAGCCTCTTCATTTCCTCTAGAGGCATGCTAAGACAACGGTAGTGAGCCAGGTCAGAGATGGTATATACTGCACTTGGATGGTACCGTCTATAGTTATTAAGACTGTTTCTTGGCATATTAATTAATCCTACACTTTCCCAGTAACGTAGTGTGGATTTAGGAATACCCAGTAATTCAGATATTTCACCGATAGAAAATGTTTTTTTCAAAATTTACCACCTTGAATATCATAATAGTATTATTGGTAACTGTTCATTAAATTGTAACTATTCAGAACCCCCGAGAATCACGCAGTGGATTCGAGTGAGTCAGCGCCAAAACGGATAGTCATAAATATTATACCATGAACATTAAGATTGTTCATGGTATTTTTAAGTAAAGTAAATGTTAATAGAGACATCAAACAATTATACCGTATCAATGATGGGTTTATTTGGCTATAATGTTCTTAATATAGTCATCCATTGTGATGCTATAGTGCATTAGGTGTGGTGTTTCTTTATCAAGGACAAATCCCGATCGTTTAAAGGCTTTAATGGATCGAGCATTACCAGGATCAATTTTTGCAATGACCCTAGGTACCCGCCATTCAAAAAATGCTAGACTTAGACCTTTATGTATAGCTTTTTTCCCCAGACCATGCCCCCAGTTATTCTTGTCCCCAATTACAATCACTATTTCTGTGTCACTTGCTTTTTTTACTAGCTTTAAAAAACCAACTGTGTGGTTTTGGTCAGTGCTGATAATATAGAAGCTGCCATTTCTGTTGAAAAGATGGGTCATAACCAACATATTGACCCTTTCAATGGCATGTCTGATTTCTGAAGTGATATTGGTTAACTCGTTAAGATACCTGGTGACTTCGTTATTTTCCATCCAATTCATAATTTTGATTGCATCAATTCGTGTTACTTCCTGCTTTAGATTTACTTGTAATTCTCTCATTATATCATTCCCTTTTAATATAATAAGCCTTCCATAGTATTAATAGTATTATCTATGACGGTTCTTTACTTTGCTACAATGCTTTATATTATAAAGGTTGAAGTAGGTTTAATGTCAACATGCTTTTACATAGAAAAAAGCCCCGCTTATTGCAGGGCCTTTACTACATTCTCAAATCCCATTCCATGGGAGGCTTTCACTAGTATTGTGTCATTGTCCTTTAGTATGGTAGGAAGAGCTTTAATTAATTCCTCCCGAGTTTCATAATATAATAGGTTAGGGTGACCGGCTTCGACGGCACCATCATACATGTTGGAGGATAGCTTACCTACACATACCAAAACCTCCAGCTTTCGCTTAGTAGCATATATACCTATTTCTTTATGAAGAGCCTTCTCATTAATTCCAAGTTCAAACATATCACCGAGAATGGCTACTCTCCTGGTGTCCGCCATACTTAACAGATCGATAGCAGCCTTCATGGATACAGGGTTGGCATTATAGCAGTCATCGATTATTGTCATATTCTCTAGCCGGAGGATATTGCTTCTTCCGCCTAAGGGTTTAACTGTACTAATACCCTGCAACAAATCCTTTGGAGTCAGTCCAAGCAAGGTGCCTACAGATACAGCAGCCATTGCATTAAGTATCATATGTTCTCCGGGGAGAGGTATATCGGCATGTAATATCTTATTATTAACATGGATATCACAACTACTGCCCAAAAGGCCTTTCGTGACTATATTAGTTACATAGACATCTTTTAAAGTTTGGGTCTGATCTGTATTCGTCCCAAATTGGATCGGTTTGTTTCCTTTTATCTCTTTAAGTGTTGCCAGCATATCATCATCACCGTTGATTACAACTCTGCCCTCATCACTCATATAATCAAATATCTCTGACTTTGCTTGCAGGACACCCTGTCGTGATTTTAAGTTCTCCAGGTGACACTGGCCGATATTGGTTATCACACAGATATCCGGCTTTGCGATGCTACTAAGTCGGTGCATCTCA
>DATESP010000056.1:0-2409 GCA_035270645.1 Mobilitalea sp.
CTCAAATAGTAGGTATCAAATGTTGCCAAATTGTTGCCACTTGCTAAACAAATATGTTTGCAACCCTCATAAATACTGGCTTTATTTTTCTAAATTACTACTCAAACTCTATAGTTGCCGGTGGCTTAAACCATCAACTACAGTTTATTAGCAATATTCTCTCAATTACATCACTATTTCATTCACTTATTAACTACTCATATCCATTATATTTCTTAATTTTAACCGTCTATTTATTTTGCCCGTTATCCTCATTCTCATCGATTGTATCCTTTTGAGAAGCACCCTTCGGCAATAGATTTTTCTTGTTCTTTTTATGTTTCCTGTTGATAACTAATATACACACCAGTATTATAGCTGCCCAGAAAATAATGTAGGGAAGATTAACTGTAACTCCCACGATAAAATCCTTAAAGCCTTCACTTATACTATACATTGTATCGCTTAGACCATTCTTCATACGGCTAAAGACAGTTACTTTCTCTTCTTCCTTTGGAGTCAAACGTTCAACTTCTTCAATCTTCATTGTTACGGTACTATACTCAACCTGATTGTCATAGGTTCTGAGCTGGGTTTCATAATTTTGTAGTTCATAACGTATTGTACTCAATCTGCTTTCTAGCGTAATGATTTCTTCCAGAGTACCCGTTTTTCCTAATAAATCAAACAGTCTTTCCTGTTCTATCTCAAGAGATTTCTTACGGCTCTCCGTGTCTACATACTCTAGGGTTACATTTTTAGTTGTCTCTGACTTGTATACCACATTAGAAACCTCATATACAACCCCTATGAATTCATCTAGTCTATCCTTTGGTATACGTGCGATAATATTACTATAGCGCATATTGCGGGTATCATAATACCTATTTCCACTGACATTGGCACTCTCTACATAACCGTCAAGTCTGCGTATCTCATCATTGACCCCTTCGATCGCTTCATCAAAATCCTGGGTCTCCACCTCCATACTCACCGTGCGAATGATTTTCTCCATAGAGGTCACACCCGAATAAGCTGAAGTGAGGGAAGATGAATTCATAATAACTCCCTCTGCACCATCCTCAGAGTATGATTCTTCTAGCTCACTCTTAATATCATCCATCTTGGGTTCTGATGCTGATGTATCTCCATATGCCATATCCCTATCCCAATTTGATTCCTTGGAGTCGTCACTAGAACCGCTTGTCATCTCAGGCCTATCAGACTTATTATTCATACTTTTAGAAGCACAACCAACCAAACCGAAGACCATAACTACTATCAACATGGATACTGCTAATGTTCGTAGTCTTTTCATATACTCTCCTCCTTCTTCATATCAAAATTCTATCTCTCTCATAGCTATACCGAAGCTTCATCATCGTTAATAGATTAGGCCCAAATAATTAGCAGCTATTTCATCGTAATTACGGTTCCCTGCTTTCTTATTCTTTAGTTAATGATTAGACGATTCTGACATAAATCAGGTTTCAGTTATTTGTTTTGTTCTACTTTCTTTTTTCTACTTTCTTTCTTCTTCTAATTTCTCAAACATATAATCCAAATAATGGTATCCAATAAATACTCCATCCTCTATCATGAGTTTTATTTCCTCAGGTGTAGCCCATTTGGCGTCCGCCACCTCCTCAGGTTGAAGCTCCAACTCTTGAATAGGAATATCTGTCTTTATGATCCATAATGTCATGTAGTTATTATTGCGTTTACTCATTAGTAGTAAGCTCGAATTCTGTCTGGTCGCTTCAATACCCAATTCCTCTTTTAACTCCCTCTGGCAAGCAGTCCATGCATCTTCCCCTGCAATTGCTGAACCTCCAGTCGCAGCCCAATACCCCGGCTTCCAACTGATCGTATCTACCCTTTTCTGGATTAGAAATTCTCCCTTACTATTAACCGGCCAGATATGTACCACCAGATGATAATCACCACTGGCAAAGGGCTTCCCTCTCTCATGTGTTCTTCCTGTTTTAATAAAACATTCATCATAAATATCCCAAAGTTCCATGGTAACCTCCTGTATTCTATGATTGCTTTTCTCGTTCCCAGAGAATCGCGTAATTAATTCATTTGTTTCAACATCACAATAATAAAGCTGTACCACAAGGTTTCCCACACCGGTTAAAACCGATTAAGGGGAATCTCCTGATACAGCTAAATCATATCATATTCATTTGTTTAAATCCAGTCCTGTGAATTACCCAGCCATTGAATTACCAAAGATGCCAAGGCTTCACTCAACGCTGTCAGTTGCCGGTACAACAGCAACTACTACCTTGATAAGGGGACCGCGTCCAGCTTTATTGGTTCCCCAAAGTTTAATTGCGGTTCCTGCATTTTTAGCTGGTATCTTAATCGTGAAATTACCTTCATCATCAATAGTGCCTTCATAGGTCTTCTTATCAATACTGGCAA
>DATESP010000057.1:0-9119 GCA_035270645.1 Mobilitalea sp.
ACGATTGTGATTCCACCGCCAAACATTACCGGACAGCTTCATATGGGTCATGCGCTTGATAACACGATGCAGGATATCCTAATTCGCTTTAAGAGAATGCAGGGCTACAATACACTTTGGCAGCCGGGAACTGATCATGCCAGCATTGCGACTGAAGTCAAGATTATAGAGCAGCTTAGAAAAGAAGGTATTGAGAAAGTCGACCTCGGAAGAGAGGCCTTCCTAGATAGAGCCTGGCAGTGGAAGGAAGAGTATGGTGGAAGAATTATCTCTCAGCTCAAGAAGCTGGGTTCCTCCTGTGATTGGGACAGAGAGCGTTTTACTATGGATGAGGGCTGCTCAGAGGCTGTTAAGAAGGTATTTGTTAAGCTCTATAACGAAGGCTATATCTATAAGGGTTCCAGAATTATAAACTGGTGTCCGATATGCAAGACCTCCATTTCTGATGCAGAGGTTGAGCATGAGGAGCAGGCCGGACATTTTTGGCATATTAAGTATCCGATTGTTGGTGAAGAAGGATTTGTTGAGATAGCAACCACCAGACCGGAGACAATGCTTGGTGATACTGCGGTTGCAGTACATCCGGACGATGAGAGATACCAGCATTTAATTGGCAAAAAGGTAATCCTGCCGCTGGTTAATAAAGAGATACCGGTTGTAGCAGATACCTATGTTGATAAGGAATTTGGCACCGGTGTTGTTAAGATTACACCGGCTCATGACCCTAACGACTTCGAAGTGGGTAAGAGACATAATCTGGCAGAGATTAATATTATGAATGATGATGCCACCATCAATGGAAATGGTGGAAAATATGCCGGAATGGATCGTTATGCTGCACGTAAGCTAATCGTTAAGGAACTTGAGGAATTGGGCCTTTTGGTGAAGGTTGAAGATCATACCCATAATGTAGGAATCCATGACCGTTGTAATACAACCGTCGAACCGTTAATTAAGCAGCAGTGGTTTGTTAGGATGGAGGATTTGATAAAACCTGCAGTTGAAGCAATTAAGAACCATGAAATTGAAATTATTCCGGAGCGTTTTGAGAAGACATATTTTAACTGGACCGATAACATCAGGGATTGGTGTATCTCCAGGCAGCTCTGGTGGGGTCATAGAATTCCAGCTTATTATTGCGACGGTTGCGGTGAACTAATTGTATCTGAGGAGGAACCCTCTAGATGCCCGAAATGCGGTAGTACTAATCTTAGGCAGGATGAAGATACATTAGATACCTGGTTTTCTTCCGCATTATGGCCGTTTTCTACTCTTGGATGGCCTGAGAAGACCGAAGATCTGGACTATTTTTACCCTACCGATGTACTGGTAACAGGGTATGATATCATATTCTTTTGGGTAATCCGTATGGTATTCTCAGGGTATGCACACATGGGAGAGAAGCCGTTCAGCAAAGTGCTGCTACATGGACTTATTCGCGATTCCAAAGGGCTCAAGATGAGTAAATCCCTCGGTAACGGTATCGATCCCTTAGAAATTATTGATAAATATGGTGCAGATGCGCTCCGTTTTACACTGGTTACCGGTAATGCACCGGGTAATGACATGCGTTTTTATTGGGAGAAGGTAGAGGCTAGCAGAAACTTTGCAAATAAGGTTTGGAATGCTTCCCGCTTCATTATGATGAATCTTGAGAAAGCTTCAATTGGAGAGACTATAGACGAGAGGCTGCTTACAGAGGCAGACCGTTGGATACTCTCTAAAGTGAATACCCTAGTAAAAGAAGCTACCGATAATCTTGAGACCTTTGAACTTGGTATCGCTTCCCAGAAAATATATGATTTTGTATGGGAGGAGTTCTGTGACTGGTATATCGAGATGGTAAAGCCGAGGTTATATAGTGAGTCAGATGAGACGAAATCAGCAGCGTTATGGACACTAAAGCATGTACTGATTACCTCCTTGAAATTACTTCACCCTTATATGCCCTTCGTTACAGAGGAGATATTCTGTACACTTCAAGAAATGTCCGGGCAAAAGGAAGCAGAATCCATTATGATATCCCAGTGGCCGCTCTACAACATAGCGTGGGTATTTGCTAAGGAGACAGAGGGCATCGAGCTAATTAAGCAGGCGGTAAAGGAAATACGTAATGTACGTACAGGTATGAATGTTCCGCCGAGCAGGAAGGCTACAGTAATAGTAGTGTCAGATAGTGCAAAAGTGCGCGAAATCTTTACTGAGAGCAAGCTATTCTTTGCTACCCTCGGGCATGCAAATGAGGTATTGGTTCAGAAGGATAAGGCTGGGGTAAGCGAAGATTCTGTATCTGCAGTTATTCCCGGAGCTGTAATCTATATTCCCTTCTCTGACCTAGTTGACATCGATAAGGAAATTGAGCGCCTGACCAAGGAAAAGGGACGCCTTGAAGGTGAATTAAAACGAGTAGAGGGAATGCTTTCCAATCCTAACTTCGTAAATAAAGCACCGGAGAGCAAGCAGGAAGAGGAGAGGGCAAAGCTTGAGAAATATAAAGATATGATGCAATTGGTATCTGATAGGCTGGAGCAACTTAATAAATAAAGAGTTTAGCAAGCAAAATTCTTTATTGCAATAATTCTCTCTATCCTATATTATTATAGTATAAAGAAATCGATTGTCATATGGCAGATAAACTTATGATAGGAAAGAGGTGCTCCCATGTTACAGGATGAATATATTACCTTTGTTATTGAAAAACAGAAGCATATTGCATTAATAGCCCACGATAGTAAGAAGCATGAGATAGTGGAATGGGTGGAGGAAAATAAGCACATATTAAAAAACCATTTTCTGTGCGGTACTGGAACGACGGCTAGAATCATATCTGAAAAGACAGAATTACCAGTAAAGGCATATAACAGCGGCCCTCTAGGTGGCGACCTGCAGATTGGTTCAAGAATCGTAGAAGGCAATGTTGATTTTATCGTATTTTTCTGGGATCCATTAGAATCACAACCTCATGATCCGGATGTGAAGGCATTACTCAGAATTGCAGCGGTATATGATATTCCTATAGCGAATAACAGAGCGACTGCAGATTTCATGATTACCTCAAAATTCATGAATGAGGAGTATGAAAGAAAGGTATTAAACTATAATAAAGTATATCAAAACAGATTGAAGGAATTAATATAGTAAATTGTAATAGTATTTGTAACTATTCAGAACCTCGAGAATCACGTAGTGGATTCGAGTGATTCAGCGCCAAAATGGATGTATTTTATCCATTTTGTGTGCATGGGCATCGTAAGATGCCCTGTAACTGTGAAGGTACTGAACAGTTACTAGTATTTAATGGAATGGGCTGTCGCACAATTGATTTTTCAGTTGAACGACAGCCCATTTCCTTCCTAACGTTCTTCTACTGTTAATACTCAGAGTACCTCCCAAAAGATACATTTGGCGTACACTAGGATATCTTAATTCATATATTTGCTGATTTTGGTTAATATTAGATTATGATTAAGGCTGTAAGCTATCGATAAAATATTTTGCCGCATCGGAAATTGGAATATCTTGATTATATGCCGCAACTAGAGTTCTGGATGGAATCTCCTGTGTGGTATGAATTTCGGCAAGATTTCCACGCGCCTTGATACAGAAGTCAGGAACAAAGGCAATACCCAGTCCTATTCTGGCTAGATCAATTAGCAGATCATTACTGCTTAACTCGATTGCTGGAACAAGATCTAATGAATTTTCAAGAAAAAGATTATGCAGATATATGCTAGTTGTGGAATGCTTCTCCAGCATAAGGATCGGATGCTGCTGTAGCTCCTGTAGAGCAATTGAACGATCGTATAGGGGGAAGGAGTCCTTGTTAGCGATAAAGATATCTTTGAATTCCTTTACAGGAATGATCTGCATCATATTATTAAGAGCAGGATTCGGTGAATTTGTCACTATGATATCCACCTCATTACGTTCCAGAAGCTTAGCGCATTGGAGCGAGGTACCATTTGTAACCTTGATATGGATATTAGGGTACATCTTATGAAAATTATTAAGATATGGCACCAGATAATAACGGCAGATTGTATCAGTGGACCCCAGCCTTAGTTGAATTCCATTTTGGGGGTCTGCACATAGCTGATTTTCGCCACGGGTGATAAGATTAATAGCCGGTTCAATATGTTTAAGAAGCAGTTCTCCCTCTTTTGTTAATGCAACCCGTTTTGTACTACGAATGAACAGCGTCTGGTTTAAACGTTTTTCTAATGTCTTAATAGATTGGCTAACTGCTGACTGAGAGATGAATAGAGCCTCAGCCGCATCAGAAAAACTTAAGCTTTTTGCTACATTAAAAAAAACCTTATACAATTCATAATTAATATCCATAATAATAACCATGCCTTTCATAAAAATCTTCTTACCTAATAGTTAAAATGTTAATTTGGATATATTAGCTTGTCTAATAAAAGTATTTACATATATTAATTATTATTATAAGATATGTTATGATATAATGCAAGAAAATGATGTAACTAGCTTTTTCTTTTGACTATAAGGAGTGCATGATGATGAATAATGTGAAGAGAATTTATGTGGAGAAGAAAGCACCTTATGCCGTAAAGGCTAAGGAATTAAAGACTGAGATTAGAAGCTATCTTGGAATGAAAGGGCTTCAATCAGTAAGAGTTTTGATTCGCTATGATATAGAAAATGTAAGCGAGGAGACGTATCGTAAGGCACTTGGTATCGTGTTTTCAGAACCGCCGGTAGATATCCTATTAGAGGAAAGCTTGCCTACTGATGATAACGACAGGATATTTTCTGTGGAATATCTGCCTGGGCAGTTTGATCAAAGAGCAGATTCAGCAGTACAATGCGTGAAGCTACTGGGTGAGAAGGAAGAGCCGACAATCCGCTCAGCAACAACATATATACTGACTGGGGATATAACTGAAGAAGAATTTGAGAAGATTAAAGCATACTGCATTAACCCGGTGGATTCTAGGGAAACTGATGAGGTGAAACCAAATACTCTGATTCTAGATTATGATGAACCGGAGAATGTTAAGATTATTCATGGATTTAAAGATATGGATGTAGAGGAGCTTACAAAGTTATATTCCTCCTTGAATCTGGCCATGACGATAGAAGATTTTAAACATATACAGAGATATTTTCAAGACGAAGAAAAACGTGATCCATCTATGACGGAAATCAGAGTGTTGGATACCTATTGGTCCGACCACTGCCGCCATACCACCTTCTTAACTGAGCTGAAAGAGATTAGCTTTGAAGAGGGTTATTATACAGAACCGATTAAGGCTGCTTACAGTAGCTATATTGCTGAGCGTGAGAAGCTATATAAGGGTAGGGATGATAAGTATATCTCCCTTATGGACATTGCCCTTCTTGCTATGAAGAAATTAAAAGCAGATGGTAAATTAGAGGACATGGAAGTCTCTGATGAGATAAATGCCTGCTCAATTATCGTGCCTGTTGAGATTGATGGGAAGAGTGAGGAATGGTTGATATTCTTTAAGAACGAGACACATAACCATCCTACGGAGATTGAACCCTTTGGTGGAGCTGCTACTTGTCTTGGAGGGGCAATTCGTGATCCCTTATCAGGAAGAGGCTATGTTTATCAGGCAATGAGAGTTACAGGGGCGGCAGATCCTACAGTATCTATAAAGGACACCCTTAAGGGGAAGCTGGCACAGAGAAAGATTTGTACTGGAGCGGCAGCAGGCTATAGTTCCTATGGTAATCAGATTGGCCTGGCTACTGGTTTAGTTGATGAGATATACCATCCGGGATATGTAGCTAAGAGAATGGAGATTGGTGCAGTTATGGGCGCTGCTCCTAGAAAGAACGTAATCCGTGAGAATTCAGATCCAGGTGATATCATCATTCTTATGGGTGGAAGAACCGGGCGGGACGGTCTTGGTGGTGCTACTGGTTCCTCGAAGATCCATACTACTGAGTCTATTGAAACCTGTGGAGCAGAGGTCCAGAAGGGAAATGCCCCTACAGAGCGTAAGCTACAGAGATTATTCCGAAGAGAAGAGGTAAGCTTACTAATAAAGAAATGCAATGACTTTGGAGCAGGTGGTGTATCCGTAGCAATCGGAGAGCTGGCTGACGGACTACGAATTGAGCTTGATAATGTACCTAAGAAATATGCTGGACTGGACGGAACAGAGTTAGCTATCTCTGAATCTCAAGAGAGAATGGCAGTTGTGGTGGATCCTAAGGATGTTAAGCAGATTCTAAAATATGCAGAAGAAGAGAATCTTGAGGCAGTAGTAGTTGCTGAGGTTACCAAGTTACCTAGGCTTGTGCTTAATTGGAGGGGTAAAGAGATTGTTAACCTTTCTAGAGCTTTTCTCGATACAAATGGTGCTCATCAGGAGGCAGCGGCTTTTGTTCAGATACCTTCTGAGAAGACCAATTATCTGAAGACAGGCGCAACTGGCATTATAGAGGAAAAGACAGACCTGAAGGCAAAATGGTTGAAGAATCTGTCAGCACTTAATGTCTGCTCTAAAAAAGGGCTGGTGGAGATGTTTGATAGTTCCATCGGTGCGGCTACGGTTACTATGCCCTATGGTGGTAAATATCAGTTATCCCCTATTCAGACCATGACGGCGAAGCTTCCGGTACTTAACGGAACCTGTGATACTGTATCCATGATGAGCTATGGGTTTGATCCATATCTGTCTAGCTGGTCCCCCTTCCATGGGTCTGTCTATGCAGTATTATCATCTGTTGCCAAGATTGTGGCTGCTGGAGGAGATCATAGCGGAATCCGTTTTACCTTCCAGGAGTTCTTCCGCAGGCTTGGTAATGATCCCAAGCGTTGGGGTGAGCCTCTGGTAGCACTGCTTGGTGCTTACGATGCTCAGGTGAAGCTGGGGCTTCCTTCCATCGGTGGTAAAGACAGCATGTCGGGAACCTTCAACGATATCGATGTTCCTCCGACTCTTGTATCCTTTGCGGTAGATATAGCAAAGACAGGAGATATAATATCAACAGAGCTTAAGAAGGCTGGTAATTCACTGGTGGAATTCGTCATTTGCAAGGATTCCTATGACTTACCTGTATATGAGCAGATTATTTCACTTTATAGCAGAATAACACAGCTGATGAGAAGCGGGAAGATAACCTCTGCATTTGCAGTTGGTTTTGGCGGTGTTGCAGAAGCAGTAAGTAAGATGGCTTTTGGTAATAAGCTTGGTGTAAGACTTATAGATAAATTATCACAGGAGGATTTGTTCCTTCCTAATTATGGCTCGATACTGGTAGAGATGTCAGAAGAGGATGCTACCACATTAATTAAGACAGGTGCTATCTCTGTGGAGAATAAGGTTGGTACGAAGACAGCTACCCTTGATATAAGCTTTGAACAGGGAGAAGTCAAGCTGATTGGGACAGTAACCGCGGATAGTGTATTCACCTATAGTAACACTATTATTACGGTAGAAGAAGCATTGAATTCTTGGATGGGAACCCTCGAGAAGGTTTATCCGACGAAATCTCAGACAGAAGAGACTGAGCTCGAGACAAAGCTCTTTGATGCGAAGAAAATTTATATTGCTAAGAATAAGGTGGCTAAACCAAAGGTATTCATACCGGTTTTCCCAGGTACTAATTGTGAGTATGACGCTTGGAAGGCATTTAAGGATGCCGGTGCTGAGATTGAGACGATAGTATTCCAAAATCTGACGGCCGAGAACATACGGGAATCTGTGGGGGCCTTTGCGGAAGGAATTAAGAGGGCACAGATTCTTATGTTCCCTGGTGGCTTTTCAGCCGGTGACGAGCCGGATGGTTCTGGTAAATTTATAGCAACAGCCTTTCGAAATGAGAGGATTAAAGAGGCAGTCAGCGAGCTGCTAAACAACAGAGATGGCCTTGCACTAGGTATCTGCAACGGCTTCCAGGCATTAATAAAGCTTGGACTTGTACCATATGGTGAAATCACAGCCCAGAAAGCGGATTCACCTACTCTGATTACGAACAATATCGGGAGACATGTATCCAAGGCAGTATATACTAAGGTCGTAACTAATAAATCACCTTGGTTGATGAAGGCTGAGCTGGGAGGCGTATATTCTATACCTACTTCCCATGGTGAGGGTCGTTTTGTAGCTAACAAGGAGTGGATTAAGAAGCTGTTCGATAATGGACAGGTGGCAACACAATATGTTGATCAGGACGGTAATCCAACAATGGATTCAGATTACAATCCAAACGGTTCTTACTACGCAATTGAAGGCATCACAAGCCCGGATGGAAGGATACTTGGTAAAATGACTCACTCCGAGCGCATAGGGGGAGCAGTCGCAATCAATATAACAGGTAACCAGAATCAACTTATCTTTGAGTCAGGTGTGTCATATTTTAGATAATATAAGTTATCAGAAGTTGCTTTATACTTCTGATAAAAGGCGAAGCTTTATCGCCGTGCATCTCGATTATAAGAACACGGTTTATGTTCTTATAATATAAGAAAAGTGCTATTGACTCATAGGAGTTATGATTCGTGTTCGAATGAAGTTGGCACATAGGTACGGAGTGTATTTGAAAGTAATATATATTACAGAACAAGGGGTGTTATTTATAGGATAACACCCCTTGTTCTGTTTTCATAAAGTCACTTGATCTTTTTTTCTGATATCAGGTTTAGATTTTGTACGTTAACTTGTCATAAGAATCAGTCATTTACACTTAAGTCAACATAGTACTAAAGTAGATATAGGTACTGACTTATACACTTTATATCTATATAGCTATTAGACTAATTACTGGTAAATTAATATAATTAATCTAATATAGAAAATACGTTGATTTTGTAAATTTTAATATATTTAAGGGGAGGCATAAGTGTTATGATGAGATTCAAGAAACTGGTTATAGCAATCGTTTTTACTTTAACTGCTTGTATGCTAATTGAAACAACATATGTGTCACAGGTTACAGTATACGCGGCTACGACTACTGCAAAGGCAACGCTCAAGTCAGCCACTGCAATGCTGAAAGTTAAGGAAAAGGCTACAATTACAATTAATAATAAGCAAGCAAAAGCAACCTACACCTTTAAAAGCGCTAATAAAAAGATAGCAACGGTCACAAAAGCGGGAGTAATTACCGGTAAGAAAATA
>DATESP010000058.1:0-4755 GCA_035270645.1 Mobilitalea sp.
TGAATAACAGTATCTATCATATGTCCGGAGGTATTCCGCCGGAGAAACGTAAACCTAATTATAAAGAAGGGATTAAGTAATGTATCATATGCCTGTGGATGTGATTGCAACGTTTAATGTGCAAGGTGGGATTAAGCCGAACTTCATCCGCCTAGAGGATGAGGCCCATACCCTGCAGACCTATCGGATTGAGAATATAGTGTTCAGTCGTGAGGAGAAGTATGCGGGGATTCCGGTACTGTTCTTTTGCT
Organism: Mobilitalea sp.; assembly: GCA_035270645.1. Classification (GTDB taxonomy): domain Bacteria; phylum Bacillota; class Clostridia; order Lachnospirales; family Lachnospiraceae; genus Mobilitalea. The sequence continues at coordinate 252 of DATESP010000058.1, forward strand.
GTAATATATTGCGGGAGGACTCCATGCAAATGATAAATATTAAGTACCATATCAAGACACATCAGTGGGTACTGGTAAGTGAAAGGGATATCAAAAGAGAAGAGGTATAGTTATTCCGGATATTGGCGATGCTGCGAAGCAGCATCCTGTATGTAATGGTACATTATCCATAGTGAAGCCTAATTTGTATAGACGTTACAAAACCCTCACAAATATGCGAGGGTTTTGTAATATCTATTTAAAGGTGGGGGGAGTAAAAGTCCCTCTTACGAGACTTTTCGTTATAAAATAATACTAAGCCTAAAAGTAAAATATCTTATTCTAAGAACATCTTAATATCATCTTCTACTGTACCGATTCCTGCGATACCGAAGTTCTCAACGAGTACTTTGGCTACATTCGGAGAAAGGAATGCTGGAAGTGTAGGTCCTAAGTGGATTTTCTTAACGCCTAAGTATAAGAGGGCAAGGAGCACGATTACAGCCTTCTGCTCATACCATGCGATGTTAAAGGCAATCGGGAGCTCATTGATGTCCTGAAGCTCAAATACTTCTTTTAATTTCAGAGCGATTAATGCTAGGGAGTAGGAGTCATTACACTGACCAGCATCAAGAACTCTCGGGATACCGTTGATGTCTCCTAAGTTTAATTTGTTGTATCTGTATTTTGCACAACCTGCGGTTAAGATAACAGTATCCTTCGGAAGTGCTTCTGCAAAATCAGTATAATAGTTTCTTGACTTCTGACGTCCATCACAGCCTGCCATAACGAAGAATTTACGGATAGCACCGGTCTTAACTGCTTCTACTACCTGGTCTGCCAGAGCAAATACCTGGTTGTGTGCAAAACCGCCGATGATTTCGCCTTTTTCAATTTCAGTTGGAGCCTGGCAGGTCTTTGCCAATTCAATAAGCTTGGAGAAGTCCTTGTTACCATTCTCATCTTTCTCAATGTGAGTACATCCGGTAACGCCTGAAGCGCCGGTGGTGAATAATCTGTTCTTATAGGAAGCGGCAGGAGGAACAACACAGTTGGTAGTCATAAGAATCGGGCCGTTGAAACTCTCGAACTCTTCCTTCTGTTTCCACCATGCATTACCATAGTTGCCAACAAAATTATCATATTTCTTAAAGGTAGGATAGTAATGAGCTGGAAGCATCTCGGAGTGGGTATATACATCGATACCAGTTCCTTTTGTCTGCTCAAGTAACTGCTCCAGATCCCATAAGTCATGGCCGGAGATTAAGATGCCCGGTTTTGTACCGACACCGATATTAACCTTGGTAATTTCAGGATTGCCATAGGTTCCGGTATTAGCGGAATCCAGGAGTGCCATACCGTCAACGCCGATTTTACCAGTCTCTAAGGTAAGAGCAATTAAATCATTTACAGTTAAGCTATCATCCAAGGTAGCGGCCAGAGCCTTTTGCATAAATGCACTAACCTCAGCATTGTCATAGTTTAATTCGTTGGCGTGCTTCATATAAGCAGCAACACCCTTTAGTCCATAGGTAATCAGTTCACGGAGACTTCTTATATCCTCATCCTGGGTGGTGAGTATACCTACTGTAGTGGACTTCTGGTCAAGTTCATCTCGGGTACCTGCATCCCAAAGAGCAGCTTCCGGAAGTGAATTGCGATCAGCTACTTTATTAAGTAACCCGTTCTTTAGAGTAATGGTTTCAAATACTCTTTTATAGAAAATCTCATCATCAAAGTTTGCATTGGTGATGGTAGTAAACAAATTTATAGTGATATAATGATTAACTAGTGCGGAGATTTCCTCTCCCTGTGCTCTGAGTGCCATAGTTACCGCACTTAGCCCCTTTGTTACATAGATTAGTAAATCCTGCATTCTTGCTAAATCAGGGGACTTACCACACACACCAAAACGTGTACAGCCAGTACAGCCTGAGGTTTCCTGACATTGGTAACAAAACATCTTATTCTCCATCCTTATACTCTCCTTAAATTTATTTTGAATTTTTTTATTGACTTGATTTGTATAAGGTGAGTATAATACGAATAGCAATATAAAAGTGTAGCTGTGGCTACAAGCATAATTTATTTTCAAAATAATCAAAGTACAAGGAGAAACCAATATGGAGAAATATTATCCGATACTTAAGGATTGTGCCTTGTTTCGTAATATAGGGGAGAAGGATTTTGGAAGCCTCATGACTTGCATGGAGGCAAGGGTCAAGAGCTTCGCGGCTGAAGATTATATATTTCTGGCAGGAAACGAGGTTAATCTGGTGGGAATTGTACTTTCAGGAATTGTTGAAGTAATGAAGGAAAGCCTGGCTGGCAATAAGCATATAGTAGCCTTCCTAGGACCTGCTGATATGTTTGCGGAGGGAATCGTATGTACAGCAAGCCGCATATCACCAGTGACGGTGCGAATTAAGGAAGCGGCTAGCATACTGCTGATTCCATATGAAAGAATTATCCGCTCCTGTGGGAACGGCTGCATGTTCCATATTAGCCTGATTCAGAATATGATGGTGGTCCTGGGAGAGAAGAATGTGAACTTAAATAAAAAGCTGGAGCTCTTGACACTTAAAGGAATGCGTGAGAAGATTGCCAGCTTCCTGTTGAACGAGGAAATGGTAAGGTCCAGTAATACCTTCCTAATTATGTTGAACCGCACAGAGCTGGCAGATTATCTGAATGTATCACGTACCTCCATGTGCCGGGAACTGGCCAGAATGAAGGAGGACGGGTTAATTGATTTTTATGGGAATAGTTTTAAAATCCTTAATAAGGAAGGGCTGGTGAAGTGCTTAGAGTAGAGGGGGAGTCACCTTCATAGCCCTCTCTCAAAGCTACCTCTACCAACAATGTCAAATACCACATTTCCCTTCAATATAAAGCGGTAATGTACCCTACAATCCACACTTTCATATACAGTACGTGACATTTTTCCCATTACCGGAGCTAACAAATTATTTTCCCTTGGCTCAAGCAGCTTTACTTGTAAGATGCATTTACCTTGTTGTACCCATAGTTCTACTTTGCTAAGTCTTCTTATATTAGCACCTAGATAGGTCGCTAATCTATATTCTCTACCACAATAATAAACTACGCCAATACATCCCGTGAAGGATAGAATTCCAAGCTTTACGATGGCTATTGATACCATCACAGAGTTATATCCATGTTCAATCCAACTACACTGTGTCCAAAGATAATCGCTTGGGAACCCTACTCCGCGGTCACCTTCCACATACCCCAAACCTCGATGAAAGTCCATACGATCACCATTGAAGCTTAAGCTACCCTCGATGCAATGCGCCAGGCTAAAAATGCTATGTCGACATTGTAAGAAAGGGATATATTTAAACGGGCCCATAATATCATATCTTAAAGGAGTAAAAGCTGTATAACGTAGCTTACCCTCCACTGTGAGCTTGTCCGTTCGGATGTTCAATACAATTCCTTGATTAGAAAACTTATTTTCACCAAGACATATCACTAACCCACTCTTTGACATCGTAAATTCATTGATAGGATAGGAAATATTATAGGATTCTGTATTGGTAATTACCTGTATAGATGCTGACCTATTTCCATTATCGTCTGTATGAAATGCTGGTATAAATGAAACAATATTTGATTCATTTTGATTTTTAAAATACCAGCCTTGAAAGAACTTCACTTTATTTTGATACCCTAAATTAAACATTTTCACCTCATATTTCAATATTTTATTTAATAATTTTAAGTAATTAATGGCCACATAACATAGGTTATAGTATAACCTCATTCAACTAGATATAATGCATAACGTCGCAAGAAGTCAAAACATCCCGGAGATGGTGGGATATCTAATCCATAAGATATTGAGGTATCCGAACACCTTGATTTATAGGGATATAGCTATAAAGTGTTTTTGCATAAAATCATATATGAAAATATTGATAAATGTGTTATAAATAGGTATATACAATAGACATAAAGTGATTTGTAGTTATAGTGCTTAAGGAGTTTATTATTTCATATGAAAGGTGATACGAATATGTTTTGTACGAGCTGTGGAAAGAAATTAGAGGAAAACACAAAATTCTGTACCAGTTGTGGTACTCCAACGAATTTTCAACAACAGAATGCAGAAGTACCCGATCAACGACGGATAGTTAATCAGGAGGTACCTCAAGAACAGGTATCACAAGAACAAGTATTACAAGAGCAGGTACCACAGGAACAGGTATCACAAAGGCAGGTATTACAAGAGCAAGTACCTCAAGAACAGATATCACAGAAACGGATACCACAGGAACAGAATTCTTTTGTGCCTAAAAAAAAGAAAAAAGGAAAAACCTTTGTGGTAGCCGCTATTAGTATAATAGTAATACTTGGTGGATCTGTAGCTGGATATTTTTTGTATCAGAACCATATCATGAAGCAAGCAGACAGTGTAATTGCTTTTAATGATGAAGGTGAATATGATAAAGCTAGTAAACTTTATGAGAAATACAGTGGTAAAAAAGAAGCTTTTGATGAT
>DATESP010000059.1:0-25945 GCA_035270645.1 Mobilitalea sp.
TTCCATCAGACAAATGAAGTTCTAGAACAGGCAAATTCAAATAAGAGGATTGTTGAAGATTTAAACAAGTTACTACAGTTTTTCCAAGGGTAGCTGATAATAATCAAAATTGTGCACCCGGCATGGGCGTATTTTCTATTACATAACCATTTACTCCTGGAAAGCTACCGTGGGCGTACTTTAAAAGACAGTATGGCTAAATTGTACAATACAAATCTGTATTATATGCGTAATAAGTACTGAACTTAAGCCAAATTTAAAATATAACTGACATTTACCCATGTTTTCTGTTATAATAAAAGTAAGCGAGGCATATTAGTTCATTCTAAGCATTCTAAGCATTATATCATTTAGCTTCAGACAACTATTGAAGAATAGAACAATATAGTATAGATTGACATAAGATTAACCGTTTCGCTCATCAGATGGGGGTGTAGCGGTTTTTCTGTCTTTTAAGTTAGGAGGTTTTAGATGTTCTTAATCGGAGAAGCAAAAGGAAAAGTATCAAACGGAAAGTTGGAACTACCAAGAGAATATCATCTTAAAAAACGTGAGATTTTAGGTAAATGGAAAGGTGAAGGAGTTTTATACTTATCTGATTCCGAAAAATCTTTGAATTTTATAGCAGGTAGGGAAACACTATGTTTTATGGCACGTATTGATTCCGAGGATAGGATTGAAATGCCACATGAGTATGAAAATGCATCGGTTGAAATAAAAGGATGTATATCAACGGTAGAATTGACATTTCACAAACAGTAGGAGGATTAGCAATGTATGAACTTGGTGATTATATAGTCTATGGTAATAATGGTGTCTGTCAGGTTATTGAGATTGGCGCACTGGGTATACAGGGTATCGACAAGGAGAAAGAGTATTATACCTTGCAACCGGTTTACGAAAAGGGGAGTATCTTATATACTCCGGTGGATAATGACAAAGTTGTGATGAGAAGAGTAACATCAGAGGAAGCGGCCAGAGATCTTATAGACGACATTCCGAATATTCCTATGTTCAAGGTAGAGAATGACAAGCTACGCGAAGAGAAGTTCAAAGAGTCCATGAAAAAATATGATTGCCGGGAATGGGTCAGGATGATTAAGACATTAACTTATAGAAAAAAGGAACGTCTGTCACAGGGAAGAAAAACAACCAGTTCTGATGATAGATATATGCGTATAGCAGAAGAGTGCTTATATGGCGAGCTTTCTATAGCTCTCGGTATTCCAAAAGATAAAGTTGAAAGTTTTATACAGCCAGAGGATAACGACCAGATATGATATGTAAGGAAATATTCAATGTTTAAAAGAATTGATATTAGGAGGGAATACCATGAAATCGATTGTAAATGAGAAGGTAGAGCACATTAAGTATGGTGATGGTAAAATAGTTAGTGAAGATTCAGGGAAAATAGTAATAGAATTTATGAATGATACTACTAAAAAAAAGTTTCTTTTCCCTGATGCCTTCTATGAATTCTTAAAATTTGATAATAAAACCTTACAGGAAGAGTACGTAAAACTAGCTCAAGAAAAGAAGAAACGTCTGGATGAGGAAGCTGAAGAGCAACGACAGGAGACTCAGAGGCAGGAGGAAGAACTTCGAAGAGAGAAAGCAGAGCTTACTAAGAAGAAGAAAGCCCCTTCTAAAGCAAAACCAAAGGCCGCACCGAAAACTAAGACAGTGAAGCCTGTGGATGAGGAATAACCTATTCCATAAAACTAAATAAAACGAGCAGGGTAATTTTTTCTACCCTGCTTTTTTGATGCAGTCTATTGCTTTTCCTTCAACTCTGGCCATACCAAAATGAGCATTGTGACGAAGCAAGCGGTACCACCGATGAAGTTAGAGATTGGTTCTGCTAAGAAGACACCATTAGTTCCTAGATTGAACAGCTTTGGAAGAAGCAGAGTCAATGGAATTACTATGATTGCCTTACGAAGAATCGAGAAAAAGATGGCGTTCTTAGATTTCCCAAGTGAGACAAATACAGTTTGGCCGACAAATTGAAGAGACATCATAAAAAATCCAAGAAAATATATCCGTAGGGCAGGGAGGCCGACCTTAATTAATTCGGAATCATTATTAAAAATACGTATGAAGAAGGCAGGGAACAAACTAAGGATTCCCCAGGAGATTACCGTGTAGGAGATACTGAGGATACCCATGTACTTGATTGCTGAACGGACACGCCCATAAGCGCTCGCACCATAATTATAGCTTATTACTGGTTGAGCTCCATTAGTTATACCATTTACAGGCATCATGATGATTTCTCGGATGGAATTGATAACCGTCATGACTCCGACATAGAGATCACCGCCATAGTGGTATAGGTTTGCATTACAAATGATTTGGACAGCACTGTTAGTGATGGCCATAACAAAACCGGATAAACCGAGCAGGGTGATTTTTTTTACCCTGCTTTTTTGTAGCTTAAAGTTAGTGTACTTTAATTTTACTGCTGCTCTTCTGCTGGTTAAAAATATAAATATCCAAGTAGCAGATAAAAATTGCGAAATCACAGTTGCAATTGCTGCACCCTTTACACCCATGTCAAGTCCGAATATGAAAATAGGATCAAGAATAATATTCGTTACTGCCCCGATAAGAACACTAATCATGCCGAATTTTCCAAAGCCCTGTGCATTTATGTATGTGTTCATGCCAAGCCCAATCATGACAAATATACTTCCTAACATATAGATGGTTATATAGTCATTGGCATAAGGATAGGTTGAATCACTGGCTCCAAACAGATATAGAAGAGGCTGTTTAAAGATTAAAATGAGAAATGTTAGGATTACTCCGCTAATCACTAACAGAATGAAGGAATTGCCCATGATTTTGGCGGCTTCATCATCATTCCCGCGACCTCGAGCAATCGAGAATAGGGGAGCCCCTCCCATTCCGAAGAGGTTTGCAAAAGCGATTATGATTGTGATTAACGGTAAGGTAAGTCCTAGTCCGGTCATGGATAACGTACCGGTCTCAGGTATCCTACTGATATATATGCGGTCAACAACGTTATATAGGACATTGATAAATTGTGCTAGTGTTATGGGAATGGCAAGATTTAAGATATTTCGAGATATACTTCCTTTAGTAAAATCATTATTCATTAGGATTCTTCTTTCTATTTACTATGTGCCTCAGCTATAGTCTACGTATTGTGTTCATAAGCAATATTCTAACATAAGTATCATTTATATCATAGTACTAATTGACAATCTCCTTGGCAACGCTTATGATTTAAAACATAACAATACAAGGAACTTTTGGCAGAATTGCGATTTTCGTATAACACGGAACTGCACACATGATGATGGACATTAGGAGATGGATGATATGAAAAGAAGAATTATTTACGCACTTATTATAGTTATTGGTATATTATGTTTTAGCGGGACACCTTCTCAGAAGACAGCAAAGGCTGAAGAGTCTATTGCTACATATGATATAGAGATTACCCAGCAACCATCAAAGCGTACCTATGCAATAGGCGAGGAGCTTGATCTGTCTGACATGATAGTGACGGGCTATTTTACTAATGGTACGGTCGGTCAGGTTACGGATTATACTGTTATAGGATATGACAACAATGTATTGGGCGTCCAGGCAGTAAGTATAAATTATCAGGGCTGTTCGGAGTATTTATATGTCACAGTTTATCCCGCCAAAGTAACAGGTATATCAGTTACAGACTATAGCAATTCATCAATTACGTTAACCTGGGATGTTTCTGATAATGTGAAGAGGTATGAGGTCTATAGTTTGGATGAGATAACTGGTAATTTGAGTCTGATTTCCACTACTATTACAAATAATATTACTTTATATGCATTACCCGGTAGTATTTTCAATATTCAAATTTGTGCTGTGGGGGACACCTATGAAGGTGAATATATAAGTGAGCACTCTGACACCTTTTTGTCAGCAACCGCACCTAATATAGTATCCGGTCTTTCGGCTACAGCTTCAACCGTTTCCTCCATTTCTTTAATCTGGCAGGAAACACCAGGGGCTACCGGATACCTCATTTATAGATCAAATGAATTTGGTGACAGCTTTATCAGATGTGGAATCACGGAGTTTGCTTCATATATAGACAATACAGTGGCCTCCGGTACCACTTATCAATATAAGGTATTTGCCTATATCCTTGACCCAGCTTTTATGTCGAGTGATTCCCCCGTAGTAGCGGTTAGCACATATCCTGCAAAGACAGTACTAAAAGGAAAATCCGGAGATCAGAAAGCCAGGCTGACATGGACTGCAGTAACTGGTGCAACTTCCTATGATATCTATATGGGAGAAGCATATGATAGTGCTTCTTTTCCTATACATAATTTGGATGGCCTGGAAAAGAGCTTTATCGTGGAGGATTTGACTATCGGCAATACCTATTCCTTTTATATTGTTGCCAAACGAGAATTTGATGGGAAGGTTTATGACAGCGAGGCTTCAGAAATTATACAGATACCAGTGACAGAGATTGAAGATACGAATACGAATGCTAAGCTATTTGCCGATGAAGAGGCATTCATTAGTTCCTGGTCTTTTAATAACGTGGATTATTTTAAAAATAATGTGGACTACTCGGCAAGTTTCGTTATTCCTGGACTGGTTACAACGAATGTAGGAGGGTTTTCCAGTACCACAATGTGTCCCCAGGGGCTTAACTTTGCAGGGGATTATATGTTACTTACTGCATATGATCTTATAGGTGAAGAATACTCTGTTATCTATGTGATTAGTAAAGATACAAAGGAACTGCTGACAACCCTCATATTGCCAAATTATTCACATGTAGGGGGAATTGGCTTTGATGGGGAGGATATCTGGGTTACCATTGGAACTAATATTTCATCATTTCCTTATTCTACGATTGAAACTGCTGTAGAGGCTGGTAGACAGTATACTTATGTTGCTTTAGACGTAACCTGCTCACTGGGTGTAGCTGCCTCATACATTACTTATTATAATGAAAAGCTGTGGGTAGGTTCATATAATGAGTTAAAGAACACTAAGCTGCGTAGCTATAGTATTAATAAGGAAAATGATACAGTTTCCCTAACAAAAGTAGATACCATCACTATGCCGACTAGAGTTCAGGGGATTGCTTTTACTGAGGATGGTTATCTCATTTTGTCTCGCTCATGCCAGCTCTATCAGGGCCTTCGTGGCTATATGCGCCAATTGGACATTTATCAGCCTGATTTTTCGGAGATTAGTAAGGGAGTGGTGCCCTTGGGTCAAATAATTAATATGGTTGAAATGCCATCAATGAATGAAGAGATTGCCATAGACGGTAATAATCTATATGTTAATTTTGAATCTGCTGCCTTCGCTAATTCTACCTATAAGATGGACCGGGTATGTGCATTTGACATTTCCTCGCTTATAAAGTAGCATAAAGGCGATAATGCCAAGCTTGATCCGTGTCAAAAGCCTTTTGTGTATATTGACAAGCTGAATTTATAATTGGCTTTTGACACTCGAATCAAGCTTATAATAATATACCATGTTGCATGTTAGTAGTTGTGATTTTCTTCGGCTGCTTCTGCATCTGCTTTTGTTCTGTGAACTGTACCATGTGGATGCTGCGGTGGTGCATAAATCGAGTATAATTTGAGGGGTATACGACCTGTATTAATAACATTGTGCCATTTACCAGCAGGAATTACAAAGGCATAATCATCACAGATTTTCTCTTGAAAATCGAACCGGTCTCTTCTATCTCCCATCATCACAATTCCTTGACCTTGCTCTATGCGTATAAATTGGTCAAGGTCAGGATGAATTTCGATACCAATGTCTTCTCCAACCCTAATACTCATTAAGGTGATTTGTAAATGGCATCCTGTCCATAAAGCAGTACGGAAATTATTATTTTTCTTTGTTGCTTCATCTATATTAATGACAAAGGGTTTTGGCCCATAATCTTTAATATATGCTCTTGTATATCGATTTGTATCGTATGAGTTATATCCTGGTATGTTACGATAATAAGGCTTATGATCGTTATACATATTACTAATTCCTTTCATATGATTTGCTTACATAGGCATCTTAAGATGCAATGAAACTGTGAAGGTACGGAACAGTTATCACTTAATTTATTATATACTCCGCCTTAGATTATGTGCTTAACTCTACTAATTACATCTACAAATAGCATAGGTGTGTTTTTCTTGACATAAGTTTACAAAGCAGGTATATTTTATATATATTTTATTATAAAAATTATTCAGGTGTCAAAAGCCCTTCGAACACCTTGACTTCGTCAATTTGCATATTCACTGTCTATATATATAAGTGATGCGGAATATAGTTTGATGAGCAACTGTATGAAGTCGTTGGTGCTTGGGCCCTGTGTTTTAGGGCCTTATGCACCACTACGTACTTCATCCAAGCGAAAGCGTGTTGCGAATGAACTATGTTTTGCATCACGACTTGTAAATATAATTGTGCAAATTGACGAACTATATTATTAATTTGGCTTTTGACACATGAATCAAAAATATGTATTTAAATTTGTAGTTATTAATGTATTTGTATCACAGGCATCGTATAATCGGTGCCTGTATTTGATATAATTAAGGAAGCAAAAAGAGAGCTGGGGTGATATTTTGAAGATATTATTAGTAGAAGATGATAAAACCATAGCTATGGGTCTGGAATATTCCTTACAGGGGGAAGGTTATTCAGTGATTTTATGCCATGATGTTGCCTCCGGTAAGAAAGCCTTATCGGAGCAATCCTTTGAGCTTTGTATATTTGATCTGTCCCTTCCGGATGGGAGTGGTTATGATTTATGCAAGCTGGCAAGATCCAAATGGGATTTACCTGTTATTATATTAACTGCCTGTGATGAAGAGGTCAACGTAGTCATGGGTCTCGAATTAGGGGCTGACGATTATATCACAAAGCCCTTTCGTATCCGTGAGCTGATCGCCCGGATTAAGACAGTACTTAGAAGATACCATAAGGAAAATTCAGTTAAGAATATCATAGAGATTGATCATATCCGTATTAATACCCTAGATGCCAAGGTATATAAGAACAGTCAGGAGGTGAATCTGACTGCCTTAGAATATCGGCTGTTACTTACCTTTGCTAATAATGAAGGGCAAGTTCTGTCCCGGAACCAGCTGTTGGAGAACATATGGGATGTGGCTGGAGATTTCGTAAACGATAATACCCTGACGGTTTATATAAAGAGAATTCGTGATAAGCTTGAGGAGGATCCACAGAATCCTATGCTTATCCGGACTGTAAGAGGATTAGGTTATAAGATAGATTGAATAAATGGCGAAGAGCGTTACTGAGGAGGTAGAGATGCTTCGAAATAAAGATTTTAAGGTAATGATTATTATATTGAGTTTTATAACCATATCAGGGGTAATCCTTGCCTTCTTAATCGACCCACTGGCAGTGGTTCTTCTACTATTGATGGCATTGCTAATGATGAGTATTATAATAGTCTATACTCAGAAAAGATATTGTGATATCGATAATCTTTCTAAATATCTAAGAAAAATCTATAATGGAGATTATTCATTGGATATTAGGGATAATATGGAGGGAGAACTAAGTATACTGAGAAATGATGTCTATAAGGTGACACTGATTCTTTCCAAGCAAAATGAACTCCTAAAATCTGAGAAGGAACAACTGGCCACCGCTCTTTCAGATATTTCTCATCAGTTGAAGACACCATTGACTTCGATGATGGTTATGGCAGATATATTAAGCAGGGACAAGCTGGAGTCGGAAAAAAGAAAGGAATTCACCAAGAATCTCATGCAGCAGCTGGAGCGGATGGAATGGCTTCTGACCTCTTTGCTTAAACTTTCAAGGTTGGATGCAGGAACAGTGGAATTTAAGAAAGAGACCATACCGGTAGAACGGCTTGTCAGGCAGGCCGTAAAGCCGTTATTGATACCTATGGAATTAAAAGAACAAGAGCTGATAATTAAGGGGGATAGTCTGGTAACCTTTGTAGGAGATCTGAATTGGACCTCGGAAGCCTTAATTAATATTCTGAAAAATTGTATGGAGCATACCAGAATAGGTGGATCTATCTCTATTATATATGGGGAAAATCCTCTATATACTGAAATTGTGATTTCAGATAACGGAAGCGGCATCGCTAATGATGATTTGCCGTTTATTTTTAAACGTTTTTTCCGTGGGAAAAATGCTGGAGATGAGAGTGTTGGAATCGGACTGGCTATGGCAAAAAGCATTATTACTAGCCAGAATGGGGACACCAGTGCTACCAGCCAATTAAATCAAGGAACGAAATTCAGCGTTAAATTCTATAAACAAACGACGTAAAACTCATAATAACTTCAACGTCACAGGTGAATGCAATAGTGTGTAGTGTGAACTCCTTGTTCTTTAGTATGTTTGAGATGCCGAGAAGCGGCATCATGGGAGGTTTTATGACAAAACTGTAATATATAAGTCACCGTAGTGTAATTTACCGCAGATATAATGATGTTATCCGGATTACACAGGAAGTCAATAGACAAACTCGCGGATACTTAGAGAATTGAGTCTATATGTTAACCGGAATTACATTATTGGAGGAAAGTATTATGGAAATCTTAAGAGTCGAGCATCTGTCCAAGGAATATGGCAGTGGTGATACAGCAGTGAGGGCATTAAGCGATATAACATTTTCAGTTGAAAAAGGAGAGTTTGTAGCCATTATAGGACCTTCAGGTTCAGGCAAATCCACTTTACTTCATATGCTGGGGGGTGTGGATAGACCCAGTAGTGGCAAGGTTTATCTGGATAATACGGATATTTATCAGTTAAATGAAACTCAATTGGCAATATTTCGACGTAGACAGATAGGACTTATATATCAGTTCTATAATTTGATTCCAGTCCTCAGTGTTGAGGAGAATATTACGTTGCCATTACTACTAGATGGTCAGAGCATTGATGACAAAGCCCTCGGAAATATAGTAAAGACACTGGGTCTTGAAGATAGGATAAACCATCTACCAAACCAGCTCTCTGGTGGTCAGCAACAAAGGGTATCGATTGGAAGAGCACTTATCAATAACCCCGCTATTATGCTGGCTGATGAACCTACTGGCAATCTGGATAGTAAAAATAGTAATGAAATAATTGATTTACTAAAAATGTTTAATAAGTCATATCAACAGACACTTCTTGTTATTACCCACGATGAACGTATCGCCCTCCAGGCAGACCGAATCATTGCAATTGAAGATGGTCACATAACGAAAAACGAGGTGATCCGTCCATGAATATCATTAATAAACTGACTATCAGGCAGCTGAAGCTGAACAAGAAGAGAACACTGGTTACAATTCTTGGAACAATTATTTCGGCTGCGATGATCACGGCAGTTGCTACTCTGGGCCTGTGCTTCATAGATATGATTCAGAGGGAACATATAGCACATCAGGGTGAATGGCATGTCATATATGAGGATGTCAATACAAAACAGCTTGAAGCCATCAATTCAGATTCTGAGACAAAAACCACAATATTAAGCAGAGACTTAGGCTATGCATATCTTGAAGGAAGTGCAAACAACAATAAACCCTATCTATATATCCAAGAATACAATCTGGAGGGTTATAAGCACTTTCCAGTTAAACTGAGGGAAGGAAGATTGCCCAATGCGCCTGATGAAATTGTAATATCGGAAGCAGTGTCAGCGAATGCTAAGGTTGATTATTCTATTGGTGAGGTACTACAGCTATCGATTGGGCAAAGAAACCTATTGGAGCCAGTGGAAGATCAGAGGAGTCTTAACCAAGTGGATTCCCTGAGGTGGAAGGAGGATGAGATCGCCGAATTCCTGTCTGAGGATACTCAGAAGTCATATACCGTTGTAGGCATTATAGAGCGCCCTGAATGGGAATATACTTGGGCTCCCGGGTATACAGTCCTTTCGTATATAGATGCAGATACTGTTACCAGCGAGGAATATTTTGACGCTTCGGTTATTGTAAAGCATCTTAATAACAGTATGTTTGATCATGCAAAAAAGCTGGCTTTTGAACAGGGTATTAGTAAGTATGATTTTAATAATGCATTATTAAGATACTATGGAGTAATCAAGGATGATGAAGTACGCAAAATACTGTTTACACTATCCGCAATTATTATGGGAATCATTATGATCGGTTCCATTTCCTTGATTTATAATGCCTTTGCCATATCTGTATCGGAGCGTTCCAGGTATCTGGGTATGCTATCAAGTGTAGGTGCTACGAAGAGACAGAAGAGAAATTCTGTGTTCTTTGAAGGGGCAGTAATTGGAGTAATCAGTATCCCAATTGGTATTATGGCCGGTTATGTCGGTCTGGGGATAACATTTCTTTGCATTAATCCAATTATAACGGGGGTATTTGGATTATCTGTTGGTCTGCGTATTACACTGTCTCCCTTGGCACTGATTATTGCAGTGCTGGTATCAATCAGCACAATACTATTATCAACCTATATTCCAGCCAGGCGTGCCTCTAATATCTCAGCTATCGATGCAATTCGTCAGACAATGGATGTTAAAATTTCCAGAAGACAAGTAAAAACATCGAAAATTACTAGAAAGATATTTGGCATTGAAGGTGAGCTGGGCTTAAAAAATCTTAAAAGAAATAAGGGTAGGTATAGGGCTACCGTATTCTCCCTTATCATCAGTATGGTATTATTTTTGGTTGTTACTTCTTTTACTGATAGCTTGAAAAAATCACTTGAACTGACACAGGACGGAATAAACTTTGATATTCAGACATCAATTAACTGTGAAGCTGAATCAGAGAGAGAGCATATCATTGAACAGATTACGGCCATGGAGGATATAACAGACTATTCACGAATAGATAGCTTAGATGCCTCGACATGGATTAAGGAAGATAAGATTGCAGACTATCTTAGCAAGAATAAGGCTTCATTCATTGAGGAAGGAATGTATCCATACCAGGTAACCATTAATGTGCTAGAGGATGCTGTCATGCAAAAATATATGACTCAGATAGGATTGGATAATAAACATTCCGATTCTGCGTCGCCTTCTACAGTTGTTATTAATACCATACAGTATAAGGATCAAAGAACCGGTAAATATTCAGAGGGAGAGGCTGTAAAGTTTAAGGTTGGAGATGAACTAGAGCTGTCGGTTTTCGACCCTGAAGCAGAGAAGGCTATAGATTTGCAATCACTTAAAGTTGCTGCACTCACTGATGTCATGCCTATGGGCCTTATGTCAAATGGTGATATCGCCAGCTTCAATATCATAATATCCAAGGATAGCTTTGATAAAATCATGGAGGGAAAAGGGAAGGATATTCTGGCGACACGAAATACCCAGGTGTTTTTTACCAGTGGCAATCCACTGCGTCTGCAGGAGAATATAGAAGAAGTACAGAATACGGTTGGAATAAGAAAATTGTCGATTAACAATTTATATTCATATCGGCAATCTGAGGAACAGATCATATTCTTGATGTCCATATTTACTAATGCCTTCATTATACTCATTACGGCTATCTGTGCGGCCAATATACTCAATACAGTGTCCACCAGTATCGCTTTGAGGAAAAGGGAATTTGCTATGTTGAAATCAGTAGGAATTACGCCGAAGGGCTTTAACAGAATGTTAAATTACGAGAGTATTTTTTATGGTATCAAAGCTTTGTTATATGGCCTTCCGATTAGTTTTGCATTAATGTTGTATATTCATAAGGTTTTGATGAGCAAATTCAACTTTCCATTTACTCCTCCAATAATGAGCATTTGCATTGCCATTATAGCTGTATTTATCCTAGTTGGGACTGCAATGCTCTATTCCAGCAGCAAGGTAAAAAAAGATAACATTATAGATACATTGAAGCGGGAAATAAGCTGAGTATAGTTCTACAGAAAGATATGTGTGCCACAATCAAACATCCAAATTTGATTGTGGCATACAATTTTGATGTGGTGACTAGAATTTCATCCTTTGAACATCTACCTCAGCAATTTTTTTTAATTCAATCTCGAATTGCTCCGCAGCCTCATCCGCATTATCAACGAACTCTAACAATATGAGTCCGTTTTTACTACAGGTATTATCAGAGGCAACATGTAGACCCAGACGTGTATTGATTTCGCATCCGTACTTGGTCAAAAGCTCCTGAACTTTACTTGCAGTCTGGATACGATCATGCAGTACGAAACCAAGAATCGTTTTAGACATAATCAGTCACTTCCTTTCTAATATAGTAATTAATAATTTTAATAAATGTATTATAACTGTTTATAACCTTTACATTTATAATCTATTATACCATGATTTTGGAGACATATGCGAGACTATCTTAATTGAAATAGCTATACATAATTGAATACTTATAATAAGTATAATCATATAGTTATTTGATTATTATATTATGCTTTGTTACAATTACCTATGTACTCGCAAAAGGCGGGAAGAGGAGGTATTTATGAAGAAAATTATTACTTGCTCATTAGTATGTATCATAATGTCAATGCTGATGTCATGTTCAGTAAAGGAGAAGAATACTATGAAGGATGATATTACACCAACAGAGGAAGTTCAACCTACGGCGGCGCCGACTTCTGTACCAACAGCAACACCTACACCGGAACCTACACCGATACCAGAGGAGGATTATACTGGAAAAAAGCTTGTAGCACTGAGCTTTGATGATGGACCTACCCTTGAGACAACACCATTAGTGTTGGACAAGCTGGAAGCAAATGGTGTTGTCGCATCGTTCTTTCTAATTGGTAAGAATATAACAGATGAAACTAAACCGCTGATGGAAAGAGAACTGGATCTTGGCTGTGAAATCAACAACCATAGCTGGAATCATCTTTCAATGAGTTCAATGACACCTGAAGAGATTAAGGAAGAGATCAAGCTGACCAACGATAAGATTTTTGAGACGGTTGGCGTTACTCCAGTTTTCTTTAGGCCACCTTATATTTCAACCAGTAATGTTATGTACGAGAACATTGATCTTTCCTTCATCAATGGCATTAACTGCTCTGACTGGGAGGCATCTGTTACAGCGGAGAAGAGGGTAGAAACCATACTCGCTAATGTGAAAGATGGAGACATTATACTTCTCCATGATTTTGCGAACAATACCAACACGGTAGACGCATTGGATGGAATAATCCAAGGCCTAAAGGATGATGGTTATGTATTCGTAACGATAGGTAAATTATTTGAGCTAAAGGGTATTGACCCAAACGTGGAGAATAAACTCTGGTCCAATCCTGCCTGGTAATAAATTAGATTGTTGTTGACAAAATGTACTATAGTAACATAATATATCCTATAGATACTAAAAATAACACTTTGTGGGAGGAACAATTTAATGAAAACTAGAAAAGCTTTATTATCAGCTATAATATTTGGAGTAATGTTATTGGCTGTGTCCTGTGGACCTAAGGATTGCAAAGCAGATGACTGTTCTGAAGAAGTTTATAAGAAGGGCTACTGTGAGTTACATTATAGCGTAAATGAGCTTAAAGACGAAATAGGTGATTTGGGTGGATTGTTCGACTAATTCAAAGTGATGACGAAGTTATATCTTAATTAGTGCTATAGAGTACATATCAGCTAAGTATGGAATGCGGAAAACCTCTTTATATCAGCAGAACTGTTGTTATAAAGGGGTTTTTTATACATGATTTATAAAATTTTTGCGAAGCTGACAATTTTGAAGATGGAATAATGTATGATTATGAAGTATAATGATGTAATAGAGTAATGGCACATGATACTAGGTATATAATAAGTATTAATATGGAAAGAGGATAACTTGAAAAGAAGATATAAGAAAACTATGTCTATAGTGCTTAGCATAGAAATAATTGCAGTTGTAATTCTTATCACTATCGTAACTCTAAGGGGTAAGATATCATTTCAAACAATTGATGCAATGGAAGACTCTAATCAGCAGTCTGAAAATAAGACTGAGGAACCTCTTGAAGAATTGTCCAACAGTCCTGATTTTGAGGAAGCTGAAGTGAAACAGGATGATAAGGATAATACTATTGCTGATAATGGTAATATTCTTAATAAAGATAATAGCGTTGATACAGATAATACAGATAACACAGTGGATATAGATAATGCAGTGGATAATGATAATACAGGTAATATTGATAATAATGTAAATGTTGATGAGAGCAATATTCCCGAGGAAATCTATGATACTATTGTTATAAGCGCGGCAGGAGATGTAACCTTAGGGCGAGATTTGAATTACGGATATGAACGTAGTTTTGATCATGAACTAAAGCTTCAGGATAATAATTATAGCTATTTCTTTCAAAATGTGAAGGATATTTTTGAAAAGGATGATCTTACTATAGTAAACCTGGAAACTACATTAACTACGGCAGACAAACCATCTGAGAAGAAATTCCGCTTTAAGGCTGATCCCTCCTACGTCGAGATTTTACGAGCGGGAGATATTGAAGTAGTCAGTATTGCCAATAACCATTCACATGACTATCTGGAGCGGGGTTATGTAGATACCTTGAATACTCTGGACTCAGGTGGCATTGGATATTTTGGCTATGAACACCGTTATATAACTGAGGTCAGAGGAATTAAGATTGGTATAGCAGGCTTTGTAAGCTGGGAGGCATCTGAGAACCAGAAGGATAAGATTGGACAAGCAATAGATGGCCTTAGAGAAGAAGGGGCAGATATTGTTATATTAATGTTTCACTGGGGTATCGAGAGAGATTATAGTCCTAATTCAGTTCAGCAGGAGCTGGCTCATTATTCGATAGACCAGGGTGCTGATTTAATTCTTGGTTCACATCCACATGTTCTTCAGCAAATAGAAGAATATAATGGTAAAAATATTGTATACAGTATGGGCAATTTCTCCTTCGGAGGTAATAAGAATCCAAGTGATAAGGATTCTATGGTTTATATACATAGGTTTAATTTTAAGAACGGTGTACTTGATTCTCAGGAAAATGAGGCAATCCCATGTTCGATATCTTCTGTGCAACACCGAAATAATTATCAACCAACTCCGTTAAAAGGTGAGGAGAAGGACAGGGTGCTGGATAAAATAATAGGATCCAAATAGTGTGAAAACATATTGTCAAAGGGCATACTTATTGAATACATTAAAAATGATAGTGATGATTTCACTAATCATCATTTCATGATAGACATAAGGAGGATATTATATGGAGTGGTTTTCTAACCTTGACCCTGTAGTTCAGGCATTGATAGGGACCTTATTTACCTGGTTTCTTACAGCGGCAGGAGCTTCCACCGTTTTCATCTTTAAGACCATTAATAAAAAAGCATTGAACGGTATGCTGGGATTTGCAGCAGGAGTCATGATAGCAGCAAGTTTTTGGTCTCTGTTGGCACCAGCCATCAGCATGGCCGAAGAAGCAGGGACGATAGCATGGATTCCTGCAGTAGTAGGTTTTTTGGCAGGAGGAGCTTTTTTGTGGATCGTGGATATCATAATGCCTCATCTCCACATCGGAGGAACGAATCAGGAGCCAGAGGGAATTAAAACAAGTCTTCAGAGAAGCGTATTATTAGTATTAGCGATAACACTTCACAATTTTCCGGAGGGATTGGCAGTAGGCGTTGCGTTCGGTGCTGCAGCAGCTGATTATCCAGCAGCTACGTTGGCTGGAGCGGTGGCTCTTGCAATTGGTATTGGAATACAGAACTTTCCGGAGGGAGCAGCAGTTTCTGTACCCTTACGAAGAGAGGGCCTCTCCAGAACGAAGAGCTTCATTTATGGTCAGGCTTCCGGCATTGTTGAACCTATCGCCGGAGTTCTCGGTGCAGTAGCAGTAATAGCCATAAGACCGCTTTTACCCTATGCTTTATCGTTTGCCGCCGGTGCTATGATTTATGTGGTTGTGGAGGAACTTATTCCGGAAGCGCAGCAGGAGAAGCATCACTCAAATGCAGGAACCATAGGAGCAATGCTTGGCTTTGCCGTGATGATGCTACTAGATGTTGCACTAGGATAAAGATATGCATATTAATATGATGCTACAGAACAATGAAGAGGCCACTTGGTTGGATGGACAATCCAAGCTGGTGGTCTGTTATAATATTTTTTCACAGTATTTGTATAGTGTATAAAACCCATATAATAACCTCATAATAATAATTATTGCCATTATGCTATTTAATAGATAGAGTTATGATTTTGCGGAATATGGGGTGATTATCGATATGAGCTATGCAGACAGGATACGAATAAGAATTAGAAAAGATGGAATCTGCAAGACTGTTGTTTACTTAATATATGTTATTATATATAGTTTTCGGGAATGCATTTATGAAGTATATTTTGATTGTTGCTTCAGCGGAAAGCTTTTGAGAGGTAACTGCAAATCAGCCTATAAACATCTTGGCGCAAATGATGTCTATCATACAAAATATTCCGTTATGCCACTGATTTTCGGCTTCGTTCCTATAAATAGAAGAGATATATTAGTCGATGTGGGGTGTGGAAAAGGAAGAGTCATCAATTATCTATTAAGCAGGAGGCTTAAGAATAAAATCATAGGCCTTGAGCTTGATCCAAAAGTTGCAGAATGCACCAGACAACATTTGTCACGGTGGAGAAATGTAATCATACTTACAGGGGATGCAATTGTAAATCTGCCACTAGAAGGTACCATATTTTACTTCTATAATCCGTTCTCAGAGGAGAAAGTTAGAGAATTTGAGCTTGCCCTATCACAACGGTTTCATAATAAACCAGTGAAGATTATCTATTATAATCCCCGGAGCCTTCATGTATTCCAAAATGATAATTGGACGATTAATTATATTAATTTCGAGAAAGATTTGGGCATAAAATGTTGGGGTAGAATAAACAAGTATCACGATCTGGCTATAATAACACGACCTGTAAGCAAGTCGTAGACATGTCGCTAGTTCGAAGGAATAACTACGAATGCAATGTAATTTATATAACAAATATTCACATTTTATGGTGCTCAAACTAGTTTAAAATCAATAGCTATAGTATGGGGGTTAGAGGATGAAAGAGCTTAACGAGATAGAAACTAATTTAAGAAGTTACTTTAATGCTGGTAAGACGAGGGACGTGTCCTTCAGGATTAAGCAACTGGGGATACTCGAGAATACTATTAGAATGCACGAAGCTGATATACTCGAGGCTTTAAGTAAGGATCTGAACAAATCTGAATTCGAAGGTTATATGACCGAGCTAGGTATGGTATATCAAGAGCTCAAACTTATGAGAAAGAAGTTAACCAAGTGGGCGAAGCCCCGAGGGGTCAGAACACCGATTACTCAATTTATAGCCACAAGTAAGATCTATTCAGAGCCTTATGGTGTAGTACTGATTCTATCACCATGGAATTATCCTTTTATGCTGACCATTGACCCTTTAATAGGTGCAATCGCTGCTGGTAATGTTGCCATAATTAAGCCTTCAAATTATTCACCAAATGTATCCGCTATCGTGGATACCATAATAAAAGAATCCTTTTCTCCTTCCTATATTACAGTAATTCAGGGAGGACGCGAGGCAAACCAACATCTGCTCAAGGAGAAGTTTGACTATATCTTTTTTACCGGAAGTGCTTCGGTGGGTAAGGTTGTTATGGAGGCTGCTTCAAAGTATCTGACACCAGTCAGTTTGGAGCTTGGTGGCAAGAGCCCATGTATCGTAGATCAAACAGCGAACCTGGAGCGAGCTGCGAAAAGGATTGTATGGGGAAAATTCCTGAATTCCGGTCAGACTTGTGTTGCACCGGACTATCTGCTGGTACATAAGAAGATAAAAGAAGAACTGGTAGGGCTGATTAAGAAATATATAGTACAGTTTTATGGCGAAGAACCAATGAATAATCAAGATTTTCCCAAAATCATTAATAAAAAGCATTTCACGCGTTTACTCGGGCTTATGGAGGGCTGTAAAATAATATCAGGCGGCAGGGCTAATGAGCAGACTAATCAGATTGAGCCGACAATACTGGATCAAGTGACCTGGGACAGTGCAGTAATGGCAGAGGAAATCTTTGGTCCGTTGCTGCCGATCATTGAATTTGACAAGCTGTCGGAGATAGTGGAGAAAATCAATCAACGCCCAAAGCCTTTAGCGCTTTATTTCTTTACACAAAGCAAGGAGAATGAGGGCTATGTTCTTCGTAATATCTCCTATGGAGGAGGGTGTATCAATGATACCATTGTTCATCTATCTTCAAGCAATTTACCTTTCGGTGGAGTTGGTGAGAGTGGAATGGGAGCCTATCACGGTAAAGCCAGCTTCGATACATTCACCCACTACAAAAGTGTGATGAAGAAATCCAATATAATTGATGTACCGCTCAGATACCCTCCCTATAAGGATCGTATCAAGTCACTAAAAAAAGTAATGAAGTAACAATTTATTTAATACTCCATACTTTGTGGTTGACTTTTTCTTTGTAATATTGTATATTATTCAGAAATAGATGTATAAATATACATACTATACGCAAGTACTTATATCATTAGATGCTTTAGAGGTGTTGATGTACAGTTAATGGAGGAAATTATGAAAAAGAAGATATTTGTTGATGGAATAACAGGAACAACCGGCTTGAAGATTCATGAGAGGTTGAGCCTATACTCAGAACTTGAGATGATTAAGATTGATTATGATAAAAGGCATGATCCATCAGAGAGAGCAAGATGTCTGAATGAAGCAGATATCGTATTCCTTTGCCTACCTGATGATGCTGCCAGACAGGCGGTATCCCTTGTGACGAATCCAAATACTAGGATTATAGATGCCAGCACTGCCCACAGAACATTTACCGACTGGGCATATGGTTTACCGGAACTGTCGAAGGCTCACAGGGAGGCTGTACAAACCAGCAAGAGAGTGACCAATCCAGGCTGCCATGCAACATCCTTTGCATTGTCGATATACCCACTCATTTCTCATGAAATTATGTCAACAGACTACCCCGTTACTTGCAATAGTATCACTGGCTACAGTGGTGGAGGGAAAGGGTTGATTGATAAATACGAAACAAATTTGAAAGATAATCAATATAACAAGGCACCAAGACCTTACGCTCTGACTTTAAATCATAAGCATCTCAAAGAGATGACCCTACGTTCTGGTCTTTCGGAAAGCCCGCTCTTTGTTCCGACAGTCAGTAATTTCTATCAAGGATTAGTAGCTTCAATTCCGATCCATACTAGGCTATTAAATAAAAAAATGGATGCGAAAGGAATACATGAGATTATAAGTGAGCATTATCAGGGTGAAAAATTCGTTAAGGTTATGCCATATGCTAACGATTCACTTCTATTTGATGGGGGTCTTGATATTACTGCTTGTAATGATACAAACAATGCTGAGATATTTGTATTCGGTAATAATGAGAAGGGCCTTGCATTAATCATGACCAGAATTGACAACTTAGGGAAAGGCGCTTCGGGTGCCGCTATACAGAACATGAACTTGATGCTAGGATTACGTGAGGATTTGCATCTGTCATAAGAGTTTATGATATGTCATATGATTTGAACTAGCAAAAGGAGCAGTACCGGTGGAGTAAATACCGATAACTGCTCCTTTGCTACATATTATTGTTTTGCGTTTTCTTGATTCTCTTCGTGATTCAAATGATTCATCATTCCATGGAGCGAATCTAACAATTCTTTGACGCTAGTGGCGTCCATATCCAAGGTGCAAACCATCTTTTCTGGAAATCGTAGAGCATCCTTCTTAAAGTCAATTCCCTTTTCAGTCAGATTAATGTATACATTCCGTTCATCCACTTGGCTGCGATTACGCTCGATATAACCGTAAGACTCCAGTTTCTTTAATAAGGGGGTAAGAGTGCCGGAATCTAGGTATAATTTCTTGCCCAGATCCTTTACAGTAATCTGATCGCCCTCCCAGAGTGCCATTAGTATAATATAACCAGTATAGGTAAGCTTATATGGCTCAAGTAGTGGCTTATACATTCGGATAATTTCTTTCGAACAGACATAGAGGGAAAAACATAGTTGATTGTCTAACCTTAAAATATCATAGGGGTTTATTTTTTTGTTTCCCATTCAATTCACCTCACTTTTTACTATTTTATTAATGCAGACAATATATGCAAATAAATGCACTTAGCGTATTGTATTTATGACAAAAAGCTGGTTGCGCTCGGTGCAAGAATTTCGCAAACAAAACTCATATTGATATACAATTATATTTTATACAATTTATTTGTAAATGTCAATATAAAGTACTTTATGGATTAAATTATTAAGTGTAACTAATATTTTGGCATATTACAGGAAAGGATAAGTAGGAAAGATAAGTAAGAAAATATAGGCAGAAATATTATGGAAGAGGATATAGATGGAAAAAGATAAGAATAGAAAATAGTAAGATAAAATAGTAAGATAAAATAAGAAGGATAAGAGAAGAAAGTATATTGGAAGATTTATAAGAATATGCTACAATACATGTATTATTTTGAGTGAAGCTCAAGCAAATTGGCGCACAAGTACGGAGGCGTATTTGATAAACATATAGAGTAATTGCTATGAAAAGAGGTGCCAGATTGAAATATGTGTATTATTATGAAACAGTTATAGGCAGAATGTTGATTGCAGAGGATGGCTTTGGTATCACAGATATGGCTCTCACCTCGGAGGAGGGCAGTAAAGCTTTGACATCCGGCCATATATTCAAAGAAACAGAGTTACTTAAGGAAGCTGCCAGACAAATATCTGAGTATTTTGATAGAAAACGCAGGCAATTTGACTTAAAGTTAAATCCACAGGGAACCGATTTTCAAATAAAGGTTTGGGAGGCTTTAAAAGATATACCTTACGGAGAGACACGTAGTTATAAGCAGATTGCTGAAGCAGTGGGTAATGGTAAGGCTTCCCGAGCTGTGGGAATGGCAAACCACCATAATCCGATTATGTGTGTTGTTCCATGCCATCGCGTAATTGGAGCAAATGGGAGTCTGGTAGGGTATGCAGGAGGGCTTAATATTAAAAAACAGCTTTTGCAGCTGGAAGGATGGAAAGAAAGGTAGGTAAATAGAATGAATACAGAATGGTCATTGGATATATTGTATAAAGGCTTTGAGGATAAGAATTATAAGGAAGATAGAGAGGCACTTTTAAAACTGACAGAGCAGATTATAACCTTTTCTGAAACCCTAAAGGACAGCCAGGACGAAGAAGCCAATCTTATTAAAGCAATAGGGTATCTAGAGGAATACCAGGTATTAGGTAATAAAATAGTCTATTATCTAATGCTTCGACAGGCAGTTAACACCTCGGACGGGCAGGTAGTTAATGAATTGAATTGGGTTGAGAAGCTTTTTAGTGAAGCCTCGAAGGCTATGGCAGTTATTCACAAGATGATTGCTAGTATAGAGAATTATGATGCCTACATGGAGAAGTATCCAAAGCTGAAGGCATATGAATACTTAATCAATGAGATGAAGAAAGAGGCAGCGCATCTACTAAGCGATGATGTGGAGGAAGTGATTGCTAAGCTGAATATCTCTGCAGGATCTGCATGGAGCAGTATGCACAGCTTCTTAACCTCCACTTTAGAGGTGAATTATCGTGGTGAAATTATTACCCTACCTCAAGTCAGAAACCTAGCATATAGTGAGGATGCAACAGTACGTAAGGATGCCTATGAGGCAGAGCTTGCTGCCTATGAAAAGATTAAAGATGCAATCAGCTATGCTTTAAATAATATTAAGACCCAGGTTAATACTATCTGTGGATTAAGAGGTTATAAATCACCGCTCGAAATGACTCTCGCACAGTCCAAGATGAAGAAAGAGACACTGGACGCAATGCTTGAGGCTATACGAGAGTATTTGCCGATATTCCGTAAATATATGAAACACAAGGCAAAGCTTCTGGGGCATTCGAATGGACTACCCTGGTATGATATGTTTGCACCTATGGGAGAGAGCCATACGAAATATTCTCTAGAGGAAGCTAGGGAATTCTTAGTTAAGCATTTCCGCGAATTCTCAGACGATTTAGCAGATATGGTAGAGCAGGCTTTTGATGAGGAATGGATTGATTTCTATCCTAGAAAGGGTAAGGTAGGTGGTGCTTTCTGTGAGAATATGCCTTTTGCTAAGCAAAGTAGGGTTCTTACAAATTATGACGGGGAGCTAGGGTCTATAGTAACTCTGGCACATGAGCTTGGGCATGCCTATCATGGACTGAATATACAAGAGCATCTGCCCTTAAATACTGAGTATAGTATGCCTGTTGCAGAGACTGCATCTACCTTTAATGAGGCTCTGATTATGGAGGCTGCGATTTCGGAGTCTTCTGGTAATGAGAAGATGGCACTGATTGAGAGCCAGCTACAGGATGTCACGCAGATCATGGTTGACATCTATTCAAGATTCTTATTTGAGAGCGAAGTTTTTGAGAAATGTGAAACCGGTTTCCTTTTTGCTGATGAGCTCAATGATATTATGTTGAATGCACAGAAAACAGCTTATGGTGATGGGCTGGATCCTGAAACCTTACATCCATATATGTGGACGCTTAAAGGTCATTATTACTCAGAAAGTTTAAGCTTCTACAACTTCCCATACGCCTTCGGTGGATTATTTGCCCGTGGATTATATGAGAAATATAAGATAGAGGGAGAGGAATTCCTACCAAAATATCGGGCGCTTCTTAACGCAACTACAGTTAGGAGTGTTGAGGATGTGGCAAGAGAAGCCGGGATTGACTTGGAGGATTCCCAGTTCTGGAGGATAAGTCTTCAGTCAATTGAAAAACTGGTAGATCAATTTATCGAAATTACTACAATATAGTAATTTAACACCCATCCGCATTAGTAACCACAGGTTGTATGCTGGGCTAATAATTAATAAAAGAAAGGACTGAGCGGTTACCGGGTATAGTAGGTAACCGCCTACACTAAGGATCTTAAGAGATGGAGAATTCCGTAGTTAAGAAGAATAATTTATTTAATAAAATAATTGATATGATCTCTGGAATATTCATCCCAATTATTAATGTGCTTATGGCAGCAGCCTTGCTGAAGGGTATCCTGCTTCTAGCTGTGAATGCTGGCTGGATTGGCGAAGCCGATGGAGTCTACCGGATTCTATATGCTTTATCGGATGGTTTCTTCTATTTCCTACCCATCTTTTTGGCATATACGTCTGCTAACAAATTAAAAGCAGACCCTTTTACTGCGGTCATCATTGCGGCCGCTTTGCTATACCCTGGGATTTCTGAGGCATTTGAAAGTGGAATTGGCTTTGATTTTCTGGGGATATCGGTGACAAAGGTGACATATCAATCCAGTGTGATACCGATTATCCTGGCAGTAGCGCTGCTCCATTATGTGGAGCTTCCATTGGAAAAATTCTTACCTGAGACAATAAAAGGTTTCCTGAAACCGATGATATCCATGGTAATCGTTGTTCCAGTCACTTTTCTACTATTTGGACCCATTGGCGCCCTTGCTGGTAATGCACTTGCCGGTGCTTATTCAACTCTCTATGAGTTTAACCCAGTGGTAGCCGGGGTCATATTCGGTCTTATTTGGCAACCGATGGTTCTCTTTGGATTTCAATGGGGACTAGTACCGGTTATTATCAACAACATCAGTAGTATGGGAGTGGATACAATCCTTCCTTTACTTGGACCTGCAGTACTAGGTCAGGCTGGGGCAGCTATGGCGGTCAGCCTCCTGACCAAAAATAAAAGGATGAAAACAGTAGCATTTTCAGGATCAGTAACAGCCATTCTTGGAGTTACCGAACCTGTGCTTTACGGTGTAAACTTACCACTAAAGCGGCCAATGGTAGCGGCTTGCATCGCAGGGGCTATAGGTGGAGGAATTGTCGGAACCTCTCATGCAGGAGCAGTAGCCTTTGCATTTCCCTCGATGATCTCTCTGGTGGTATATTTCGGCGAAGGCTTCTGGACCTTCTTTTTCGCATGTATTCTCGGCTTTGTACTAGGTTTCCTTCTGACAATGCTATTTAAAATTAAAGAACCAAAAGAAATGGTAAATCAGTAAATTAATGAGTCTCACATATACATACATAAATAATGAATTATGTAAGATAATAATCATGAGTCAATTTCTATACATTGATAGGAAGGGAGTATGATTATGAGTATAGTAAATATTGAGAATTCACTTCCTGAGGGACTCGGATTCCGGCTAGCAATGGATATGAAGGCAATGACGAATTTCGTGAATTTGCCTGAGGATAAGAAGCAGGAGCTGATTAACTATATCCAGGGCTCAACCACTGGGACTGAAGCTAAAAACCGTGTTACAGAGGTCGTAAGTAGCCTTCATGGCAGTAATTCCTTCCAGTAAAAAAATATTATTAATAGGGCTATTTCTCATAGATATTGATATCTAAGGGTGGTAGCCCTATTTGTAGTTTCATACTTACGAGCAGATATAATTATTAGTTATATAGTATATAAGAACAAACAGTAAATGGTAGTATTGACAAGTCTTCATAAATAAGATAACTTTGTACCATGACACTGACAAATGTTACTTCATAGAAAGAGGGATATGATTATGAAACTTGTCTATAAAGGTAAAACCAAAGATGTATTTGCATTGGAGGACGGAAATTATTTACTACAATTTAAGGACGACGTAACAGGAGAAGATGGTGTATTTGATCCAGGCGCTAACTCTGTAGGATTAACCATAGAGGGAGCAGGTAGGGCAGGACTTAAGCTAACGAAGTTATTCTTTGAGAAGCTTAAGGAAATGAAGATTCCTACCCACTATATAGATTGTGATATAGAGGCAGCAACCATGACGGTTAAGCCTGCAACAGTGTTTGGTAAAGGACTAGAAGTTATTTGTAGATATAGGGCAGTAGGGAGTTTTATGCGCCGTTACGGACTCTATGCAAAGGAAGGTCAGTTATTGGATGCATTTGTAGAGGTGACATTAAAGGATGATGAAAGGCAGGATCCACCTATTAATGAGGATGCTCTTAATATGCTTGGTATCCTTTCAAAAGATGAATATGCTATACTTAAAACTCTTACAGTGCAAATATCCAATGTAGTGAAAGAGGAGCTGGCTAAAAAGGGAATAGAATTATATGATATCAAGCTTGAATTTGGGCGTATAGGTGAAGATAAACATATTGCATTGATCGACGAGATCTCCGGTGGTAATATGAGAGCTTACAAAGATGGCGAATATATTGAGCCGATGAAACTGGAGAAATTGATGGTATAAAAGTGAGTCAATCACTGCATAAATTATATAAAAAACTGGTTAAATAATTTTAAACAGTTCGGTTGCATTATTGAGATTAACAATCTCCTATTAATGCAACTTTTTTTAGATTAATCTACAGATATTACTAATTCTAACGATGAATTAGTTAAGCATAAGTAATGCGGAGAGAAAGACGTTTGTTGCTGTGAACGAGGTACGAGTGAACAGTAACGAGAATATTGAAGGTGAGAAAGATGAGTAAGATAATTTGTTGAGATTTGAATAATAGTATATTATAATGTAACTAAGAATTATTTTACAGTGTTCATCAGCATATGCAGCCACTGTTCAATTTAGACCTGCGAGCAAAGCATGGGCATGGACGTTGGTACTAAATTAATTGTGTAGAAAGCATGCGTAGGAATGAGGTAAAAAGTGAAAATTAGCAAGGGATTATATCTGTTATTTACTGTTTTATGTTTGATTGATTTAGCTGGCTGCCAAAACAAGCCTACTAATAGAGAAAAGGAGGATACAATGAGGTTTAAAGATGCTGATAATGAGGAGATCATTACAGGAGAAGAGAACTTAATTGAAGAAGAGAACATGACAAATGAAGAAAGCCTAAATGAGGAGGAGAACATGACAAATGAAGGAAATCATCCTGTGATGGAGGATAATTT
>DATESP010000060.1:0-9927 GCA_035270645.1 Mobilitalea sp.
TCCCCTATAACTGACATAGAAAATCAAGCTCTTGTTTATTTTGATGTAATTAATATCTGTTTTCTTGTCTTCTTTCCACTTTTGCTATTGCTCTTCCTATATATTCATTATTTTACTGCGACTCCTATGAAGCGACTCGCAAAGGCTGCGAAAGAATATAGCTTAGGTAACTATAATTACCCTCTTGCTGTAAAGGGTTTAAGTGAATATAAGGATTTGGGCGATGCGATCTCCTATATGGCAGGTGAATTAAGCAAGCTTGATGATTATCAGAAGAAGTTTGTAGCCAATATATCACATGATTTTAGATCTCCATTAACCTCCATCAAAGGGTATGCAGAGGCAATACTAGATGGTACCATCCCTCATGAGATGCAGGACAAGTATCTAAATATCATACTCTTTGAAACAGAACGCCTGAATAAATTAACCTCCGGTCTTCTCGAGCTAAACCGTTTTGAGAGCAGAGGTGCTATTCTTGATATCATTTCCTTTGATATCAATCATATTATTAAGAAAACAGCCGAAAGCTTTGAAGGTGCCTGCCGCAATAAAAAGATTACGCTAAACCTTGTATTTGCCTCTCAGCAGACCAATGTTGATGCCGATGTCGGAAAGATTCAGCAGGTATTATATAACCTAATCGACAACGCAATCAAGTTCAGCTCTGCTAACTCCAAAATCAAGGTTTCCACGGAAGAAAAGGGTGATAAGGTATTTATCTCAGTGAAGGATTATGGAATTGGTATTCCCAAGGATTCCATCAAGAAGGTCTGGGACCGTTTCTACAAAACGGATGCCTCGAGAGGTAAAGACAAGAAGGGAACCGGCCTCGGTTTATCCATAACTAAAGAAATCCTCCAAGCCCATAACGAAAATATCAACGTTATAAGTACTGAAGGAGTAGGATCAGAATTCGTCTTCTCCCTAACGAGATCTGGGGAGTAACAAATCATATACAGTTATGGCTAATAATTATTTAATTATGCTTCGTCCCAGCTATGCCTATGCAGCTGGCCCTCAAGTCTCATTCCCTCAAAATTGTTCTGTCTTAATGCCTCGTACAATACGACGGCTACCGAGTTCCCTAGGTTTAGGGAACGTATGTCTCCAACCATAGGAATCCTTATGGAATTCTCCTTATTCTCAAGCAATATCTCCTCAGGAATACCAGCACTCTCTTTTCCAAACATGATATAACAATCCGATTCATATTCCACATGTGTATAATCCTTCATGGCCTTAGTTGTAGCCATATATACCTTTGCACCCGGATTCTTACTTAAAAAATCAGCATAGTTATCATAGACTATAAGGTCCAAGTCCTTCCAATAATCTAAGCCTGCACGCCGGATTTGTTTTTCATCAAGGCGAAAGCCCATAGGCTCTATCAGATGTAGCTTCGTTCCAGTAGCTACGCAGGTTCTTCCAATATTCCCAGTATTCGCTGGAATTTCGGGTTCTAATAAGACAATATTCATAGAACAACCTCCATTATCTCAAGTGACAATCTTAAGTGATTTTAATACTCAATAAAAAAGGTGAAATTATTCACCTTTAACTGAAATATTAAATTCAATTTTTTTATTTTCATCATATTCCAAAGGTATACATATATTTTGAGCGTAATTATTTGAAAATACCATCGTGCCACTTACGATGGTAGGTGGTGTTATGTCTATCTCAATGCCCTTAGTAGAGAATACAGTTGCGGTGTTACCAAGAATCATATTACCAAGCTCGCATATTGCACTTTTTGCGAGATTATCTAATTCCGTTATCGGCATCATAATCATCCTAGATGCGATATCCAATGCTATTCTGTGCTCAAATGCAATCATAACCTGCCCACGCATCTCACCTGTAAAACCGATTAATATCACTGTTGTATTATCAGAAAATACTGGATCCTTAACATACGGTTTTCCTAATTTCACCTCTACAGAGCACATTTCTTTCAATATATTTGTAGATGCCATCAGAAATGGATTTATGTGATCAACATTTAATGTAGCCATTTGCGTTACCTCCTATGTATCAGTAGGCATTTTATCAAATAATGCCTGTTTTTAAGTAATTAATTGTCCTGTCTGTACTTTGCTACAAATTTCTCTATTCTTTCCAACGCAAGCTTAAGATTTTCAATTGAATAAGCATAAGATATCCTAAGGTAACCCTCTCCACAAGCACCGAAGGCGGTACCAGGAACTACTGCAACTTTCTCTTCTTTAAGTAATCTGGTGGCAAATTCTTCTGAGGTCATGCCAAGACTCTTAATACAGGGAAATACATAGAAAGCACCGAAAGGTTCAAAGCACTCAAGTCCCATGCCGTGAAATGCATGAATTAGATATCTCCTACGTTTATCATAGGCATCCTTCATCATAGCAACATCTGGATCACCGTTCTTCAAGGCTTCAATACCGGCATACTGGCTGGTTGTCGGTGCACACATAATGGCAAACTGATGAATCTTAATCATTTGTTCAATTATATTAGCCGGTCCTACTGCATACCCAAGTCTCCATCCGGTCATGGCATAGGATTTTGAAAATCCGTTAATTACAATGGTACGTTCCTTCATACCGGGAAATGAAGCAATGGATACATGGTTTCTACCATAAGTAAGCTCAGAATATATCTCATCGGAAATTACAAACAGATCCTTTTCAATAATAACATCAACGATTTCCTTCAAATCATCATAGTCCATAATAGCACCAGTGGGATTGTTTGGATATGCAAGGATTAAGATCTTAGTCTTATCCGTAATGGCTGCTAAAAGTTGATTTCTAGTTAGCTTAAAGTCATTCTCTCCCTTTAACTCAATTATAACCGGGACTCCTCCAGCTAGAAGTGTACAGGGATGGTAGGATACATAACAGGGCTGAGGTACAAGTACCTCATCTCCTGGCTCAAGCATGGCTCGCAGAGCGATATCAATTGCTTCACTACCGCCGACAGTTACTATGGTTTCCTTATCATATTGGTAATCTAAATCGAATCTTCTTTTTAAATAATTGCTGATTTCAAGCTTTAATTCCTTTAATCCAGCGTTGGAGGTATAGAAAGTTCTTCCTTTCTCCAATGAGTATATTCCTTCTTCTCTTATATGCCAGGGAGTATCAAAATCGGGTTCACCGACTCCAAGAGAGATTGCATCCTTCATTTCACTCACTATGTCAAAGAATTTCCTTATTCCAGAGGGTTGTATCTCTATTACTTGCTTAGCTAATGGGTTTCTCAAGGGGTAATCAACATCCTTTCGTCATGTTTGGTTTGAACGAGGGGCAAACCATGCTCCTTGTATTTTTTCAATACAAAATGAGTTGCAGTACTTAATATGGTTTCCATTGGGGCCAGTTTAGCTGACACAAATGTAGCGACCTCTTTCATGGTCTTACCTTCTATGATAACTGTGAGGTCAAAACCTCCAGACATAAGATACACCGACTTGACTTCATCAAACTGATATATCCGCTCGGCAATTTTATCAAAACCAAGTCCGCGCTGTGGAGTAACCTTAACCTCTATCAAGGCTGTAACTCTCTCACACTGCACTTTATCCCAATTGATTAAAGTAGGATAACCACAGATTACGGCCTCCTCCTCCATTTGCTTAATGATTGTAGTAACTTCTTCCTCGGTGGAGCCTAACATGATCGCCAGATCCAGCGCTGACAGCTTACTGTTTTTATCAATGGCTTCTAAGATTTTCTCTCTCATAATTTTCCTCATTCCTGCGCTACTATTTGCGCTCCATCCGATTCTAAATATTTCACCTGGCAGATACTTGTTTCGCTACCAGTGAAATACTACATTACTTTATAGAGCTCATCCGATTTAGGCGGCTCCAAATAACGTATCTCATCTTCATTAATAATAACACGGTCATTTCCTTCTTTAATACGCCCTATTACAGCAGCCGTAATTCCTTTGTCTTTCAAGCTGT
Organism: Mobilitalea sp.; assembly: GCA_035270645.1. Taxonomy (GTDB): domain Bacteria; phylum Bacillota; class Clostridia; order Lachnospirales; family Lachnospiraceae; genus Mobilitalea. Next base: position 3,953 of record DATESP010000060.1, read on the forward strand.
CAACTAGTAAATTTGCTTTATCAGTGACTATCAGCATACTTCCGCTAGATATAAGCATATAGGGATTAAGGTCATAAAATTCACAAATTTCTACTGTTTCCTGTTTTAGTAGAATTTTCTTTAAATCTACCTCTAATCCTACCTTTGAAGCTGCTCCAATTTCCCATAGCGCACCAAAAATTCCGCCTTCTGTGACATCGTGCATCGACGTCACGCCAATCGCTCGTGCGACCTTGGCTTCCGGAATAACTGAAATATGGTCTATCAGATTTTTGGCACCATCAATAAAGCTTGCCGAGTATTTTGAAAGCAGCTCCTGTTCTTTTGCAGCCGCTATGATAGCAGTACCTTCTAAACCTGCCCATTTTGTCATTACTATCTCATGACCAGGTTCTGCTCCCGCTGTCTTAATCATATCTAAACGCTTCATTTTACCTACACCGGCAACCGTAATAATTGGCTGGTTAACTGCTTTAGTAATCTCAGTGTGACCCCCCATAATCTCAATGTCCAGCGATTTACACACTGCTTCAATATCTCGCATTATTGTTTTAAGCTCGGTCTCTTGGCTACCCTCAGGTAAAAGGATTGTAAGCATCATACCAATCACCTCTGCTCCATTAGAAGCAATATCGTTGGCAGTGATATGAACAGCCAGGCTTCCAATATCCTTCGTGGTTCCGGTAATTGGGTCCGTAGAAATGACAAGTACCTCGTCCTCATCAATTGCAATAACACTGCAATCTTCGCCGATAGCGGGACCAACCAGTACTTCATCTCTACGATGCTTTATTAAATTTAGAACAGATCTCTTCAGAACTGTTTCGGGTACTTTTCCAAGGTTCATTTGTTGTCTCCATATATCATATATTTAAATCACATTTGGGTTATTCTTCCTGTAGGGCTTCCTTAATCAATTCCGAATCCCAGTAGGTTTCCCCCTGTAATTGTCCCTCCGGATTGGTTTTGTTTTCCTGGGGCACAGATTGGCTTTCTAAATCGTCTACAATCTGTTCCTCATTCTGACTCTGCTCTATTGTAGTCTGATTATCTTCTTGTTCTGTAACATTCTCATTCTGATCTGCAATCGGATCTTTCTTATCTTTATCTTCGATAGGAACTTCTTCAACAGGTTTCGTTCCAACTGTCACATATCTTGGTGCTGCATTATAGCTACTCTTATTAACTAATGATCTGCTAACTTCAACGTCATTTTCATAAACCACTTTATATAATTCCGCCTTATAGCCTACATGAGCAGATTGTGTAACTCTCCTATAGGTTGTAGGTTTCGTAGGGTCTTTATCAATAACGTCTTTCGGGGGCTCTGTCTTACTCACTTCTACTGTAACATACTCAACCCTTCGTTTTACGGTATCTCTGGTTTCATTACCCCAAATAGTAAAGGTAATTCTCCTGTCCTTGGTAGTAGCCTGTATTAAGATCGGTACATCCGTATTATTCTGAAATTTCAAATCCTTATAGGTTCCCGCAATTGCAGCATCTCTAGATAACTCAACATAACTGATGGTCATGGAATGCGCCTGTCTCTCTACAACCTCAAGCTCTGCTAATAAAACTGCATTATATAAGGTCGTCGTAACCTGACATGCTCCACCACCGATGCTGTCAATTACCTTACCCTGTGAATAGGCTCCTGCTTGATAATATCCATTATCTACGGTAAATGGAGTTAAATACTCGTATCCCGAGAAAATCTCTCCAGGGTACAATACGGTATTATTAATAAGTTTTGCACCATTTGCAAGGTTTGCGGCTCTTCCTTCTGCCGAGCTCGCATATTCGGTAGTAAATACTCCCAGAATGGTGTTACATTTCTCAACAACATCCCTTGTATAAATCGGAACATCATCAACCATTACTGCATTTACGACGATGTCCATTCTATTCCAATTATTAATGACTGTGTTTAAAATCACTTCAGCCGTAGCTGCCACTTCTACTTTACTTCCAAGGATATGGTCTGTATAAACGAACTCACCCTGTTTTCTGGTTACTGTCGCGTTCACAGGTGCAACATTATAAATGCTTGCCTTCTCTTCGACCAGTCTCATAATACTATCCTCATCAATGGTGAAATTCAGAGGATATATGACGTTTCCCTGCTCAATGTCCTTTATATCTTTATATCTTTTTATTAAATTCCCGGCAGTACCGAGAGCTAATGCCTGTTTAATATTATCATTAGGTTCATAAGTATATCCCAACTCACCAAGAGTGGTAAATACAGTATTGTCACCTACCTGGATAGCAATTCCCTTGCCCCTAAGCTTCTCTGCAAAAGCATCAACTGCTGACTGGGCTTCTGTCTCTGTCATTCCGCTTATTTCTACTTCATCTATAAAAACGCCTCTACAAATTCTATTATCATTTTCTTCTGCAGATGCATAAAAAGCTCTTCCCATAAATGTCAAAAAAATCGACAAAAATAGAGTCGCAGATAAACATATTCTTCTCCTGCTCATTATTCATCCTCCTTACGCTGCTAGTTTACCATCCTAGTTCTATTATGCCATGATTCTAGTCGTTTTTATGTAACATCATCCTATTGTAACATAAAAGTTAGATTATTCAAGAAAATATTATGCTGACTTTGCTGTGATTAGCTCATTTCAAGCGCTTTCAAGCATTTCTTTTAATCCTGCGCATACTTTTTGCGCATTCAAGTTTGTGCCAAGTGTGTTCTTCACACTTTGATTTCACAGGCGCAAAATATATGAGTGAAAAATTTGTCATTCACTCTTTTCCTCTTGCATAATGTAGCTTAATAAAATAAACTGAATGCAGTAGGAATTACCATTGCTAATACCAAAAGTAGCGCGATAACTGTGGCAATTATTCTCTTAGTTTTTTTGCTATTAAAATTCATGTTTTCACCTCATTCCATTATCTAAAGAAAGGTCGTAATAAACCTATGCAAATTTTAGTATACTTCGCTATCCTTATCATCTTTGCCCTGTGGCTAAATTATGAAATACATAAAATCTCCAGGATTGACAAGAAAAAAAATGATCTATTCTGGAAAAATGAGCGTCTGGCAAATCTTTCACGCCGTACTAACATCACCGGGCTAGAATACATTACAATCCCACTAGATACTCTTCCCATGTCTGATATGGATGATTCAACAATCAATTCGTATCGGGATATAATTCAAGGTCTTTCAGATAAATTGATTGTAAACCTAACCGGCCTTACAAATACAGATTTGAAGTTAAAGTATGGTGCATCTAATCTTAATCGTCTATCCGAATATGATAACAATTATACGGTCCTGGTAAGCATGCTTCATAAATGGGGTGAGCGACTGTATAACATGGGATATATTAAAGAAGCTATACCGGTCCTCGAATATTCAGTTATGTGCCTCACGGATGTCCGTAAAACTTATCTGCTACTGGCCAAAATCTATATGGAGCAAAATACACCTGAACAGATTGATCCACTTCTCGACATCTTGCCATTTACTAAGATTGCTAGAAAGGAGAAGCTTTCAGAAGAATTAGTAGGGATTAAGACTTTACTGTACTAGTATTCTATTCTATTTTTATCAATCCATCAAGTGTTTTTTACTTGTTTGCATATATGCAATGTTGATTTAAAAAGCATATACTGCATTTCGGATTCCTGGCAACACAGATACTCCTGCCAAGTGTAATTATTTGTATGTTATATGCTATCCACTGTTCCTTCGGTAATACCCTCATTAAATCGAATTCTATTTTTACCGGATCCTCTTCCTCTGTAAGTCCCAGTCTTTTAGAAATTCGCTTAACATGTGTATCAACAACGATGCTAGGTTCATTATAAATGTTACCCCTTATCACATTGGCCGTCTTCCTGCCAACTCCCGCCAGACTTGTAAGCTCGTCTATGTCGCTTGGTACCTCACCATGATACTCTAGCATCAATCGCTTGGCACATTCTATGATATTCTTTGCTTTGTTATGATAGAAGCCGGTAGAGTGAATTTCTTTCTCAAGCTCTTCAATATCTGCAGAAGCAAAAGCCTCTATACTCAGGTATTTCTTAAATAAGCCCTCTGTCACTATATTTACTCTCTCATCGGTACATTGAGCACTTAGGATAGTGGCAAATAGTAGCTGCCAGGGATTATCATGGTTCAAAAAGCACCGGTTATCAGTCCCATACTCCTCATTCAGTGCCTGAAGTATTCTCTCAATCCGTTCCTTTTCCTTCTTAGTAATTCGTTTTCTTGTCATAAAATCGTTACCTCTGCAGAATTATTGATCAAATCCCTACGTGCATATTCAAAAAGCAGCAATAAATCCCTTTTGATGGCTTTACCGCTTTGGGACGAAGCAAAAACATCATATGTGAAATGCTCAATATGGGTGGGAGCCTTTCCAATATTATATGCCGCACGTATTTCGTGTAGCTTCTTAAAATCTATGGAGGGTCCTGCAAAATAAGGCCTACCCTTGATATCTTCCCTGAGGTAAAGGTCTAAAAGTAGAAGTTCAGCGAATAAATCAATTTCTTCTGCTGACTGCTTATTAGACGATGTAGCCTGTTCTAAAGTAGCTTTCTCTCCACTCCTTAATATTATAACTCTATCCCTATAGAAATCCAGTAGAATTTCATACCTTTTTATCCTACCATGTGCGGACAAATTCAATTCACGTTCCTCATAATATAAGGATAGTTCAAGGTAAAGTTGCATCGGTGATTCATAAAAATGTTCGAGATACTGCATCGTATAGTAGAATTGTCCGCTGTTATAATACACCTCAACCATAGCGCATACTCCCTTAATCTTCAGTATGTCCCCATAGGAGAGCCATTCCGTTGAAAGCACCTCATAAGGAGGAGTCTCACGATATACGATCTGATAAGTGCTACTCTCACTAGACATCAGCGATCCCTTAAGTATTTTAAGAAATCCTAATTGCAGTTGATCAGGCTTCAATCGATACACATCATTGAAAGAATTACAAAAGGATTCAAAATTCTCGAAGGGAAGCCCTGCAATCAGATCCAGATGCTGGTGAATATTATGTGCTTTTTTAATGTATTCAACATTCAATGACAGCTTCTTAAAATCCACCTCTCTGCGGATTGCTTGAAGAGTCCTTGGGTTAGTTGTTTGTACTCCGATTTCTAACTGAACCTGGGCTGGACGTAATGAAGCTAGAAGCTTAAGCTCCTCCTCAGTCAAAAGATCAGCTGTTATCTCAAAGTGAAAATTGGTTACTCCATTATCATTATCCTTAATAAAATTCCAGATTTCCATCGTGTGATTTCTACTGCAATTAAATGTACGATCCACGAATTTTACTTGAGGAACTTTCCAGTCCATAAAAGCCTTCAATTCTTTCTTAACCATCAGGATATCACGAAAGCGTACTCTCCTTTCGATGGAGGAAAGGCAGTAGCTACAGGAATAGGGGCAACCTCTACTACTTTCATAATAGACGATCTTATTACGAAGCTTCTCCACATCCTCATATGGGAAAGGTATATCCTCCAAAGATAGCAGCACCCTATCAGGAGTTATCGTTAACAGGTTAACCTCATCAACTGCCTCACACTCGATAATCTCTTGTTCATCGGTCATAATCCGGTTAAGCACGCTCTCATTTCGTTCTGATATTTTGGCTTTCTCCTTATATGCAAGTCCATTGATATCTAAAAGCTTTGTCTTATGTTCCAGATAATATTGCGCAAGCTCCAGGAAGGTCTGTTCACCCTCACCTATCATGATGCCATCTAGTGCTTCATATTTCATTAGATAATCCTCAGGATCATAGGATACCTCAGGCCCTCCAAACCATATTTTAACCTGTGGCTGAACTTTATTAAGTTCTCCGATAATCTGAGTAATCAGGTTAATATTCCAGATATAGCAGGAGAAGCAAATCACATCTGCCTGTTGTTTATAAATTCCGCTCAAAATATCCTCAGACGAATTGTTAATTGTATACTCAGCTATA
>DATESP010000061.1:0-5506 GCA_035270645.1 Mobilitalea sp.
GGCTTTCGCATAATCTGCTATCAGGAGTGAAGCTATAACCGCTATCATTTTTACTAATAGATAGAGGATTGGCTTATCAACCATAGTATCGTCCGCCTTAACTATTCTTATAGTTTTGAGAAAATAGTACAGCTCCAATTAAGAATGTTAATATTATGAATAGAGCTAGAATAATGATGTTAGGTAATATATTAGCTGCAGCATCCGCTTGTATGGAGCGAATTGTATCCATATACCAAAATTGGGGGGTTATCCTTGCCAGGTTCTGAAAGCTCTTTGGTGCCAATTCTAAAGGAAAATATGCTCCGCCAAGAATTGCACCGATAGTACTAAAACCTACAATGATTGCTGCTATTGCTGTCTTCGACTGCGTTGCCAGTGCAATAGTCATAGAAAAGAATACATTGAACATCGATATCAGGGACATCATAAACACCAATAACCATATTGGAATTCCAATATTTGTATCCGTAAGGAGGACATATCCGCTATATATTACTACAATAATTATACCTAATAACAAACCGAAGATTCCTGTACCAGTGATATACTGTACCGATTTGACCGGTGTAAGCTTAATCCTGTTGAACACTCCTGACTTACGGTCATCTACAATTATGAAGGATAGGAATACACCAAGTCCGAAGATAATCATTAGGAAGAATCCAATCGAATTATTAAAACCTTCCTCTTCAGCATAGGCTTTCATATCAATCACCTGTACTGCTGTCTGGGTAAGCGTAATGCTTTCTTCTTCATAGGTACTTAGAAGATGGTCAAAAATCTCCTTGTCTCCCTCTGCACTATCAATTAGCATATTGATACTACCCATATAACTATTTAGATATGCTTGAAGAAAAGCTGCATTCTCATAATCATCCGTGGAGGTAATCGTAATTTGCTCCAGAATACCTATACAGGCTTTATCATAGAAGCCCTCTGGTATCTCTATTATAGCTGAAATATTCTTTTCAATCAACTCTGTTGAAAGTAAATCGTAATTATCTTCCTCCATTAGTTCACAATTCAAATCCTCAGACAAATATCCTTTAAAATCCTGTGATAGCATACTTTGATCCTGATCTATAATTCCAAGCTTAAGCTTTAATAATGATGCATCTGCGGCCATTTTACCTATAGACACCAGCATAAAACAAAGTACAATAGCACCTCCTAGAGCGGAAAGAACAGCAATCCGATTCCGCTTAAAATTAGTTTTTGTCAACAACCAGATGTTCTTCATCGTTCCTCCTCCTTTTTATTAAACAAATATGCCCCGATGGAAAGTGTAATGATTGTAATTATGCTGCCATATATAACGACAAGATTAGCTTTCTGATATCGTCCGAAGATTGATAAATCAAAGGCAGCCTCCTGCACAAAATGAATTGGCATATATTCTGTAACTCCTTCTATATAAATCTCCTTTGAATATGTACCAGAGATAAACATCATAACCCATATAATTGGCATTAGTATCGCTATTGGATTACCCTTAATAAAAAAGCCACATAATACACCGATAGATATCATAGCTAGGGTAACGATAAAGAACATAAAGAACAGATACAGGTTATCACCCAATGTGGAGGCATAATGTGCATTAAATACCAGGACATTAACCACCATAATAATGACAATCTGAAGTATAGTCTGAGGCATTAACCCAAGGACTTTTGCCATGAATAGTATACTTTTCTTCTTAGGAGTGACCAAGAGACGGTTAATAGTATGATTCTGTCTCTCTCCTATAAATGCCATGGAACCCTGTAAAATGCTCATAAAGCAGATCATGCCCAGCATAGTAACTGCATAATAGTCAACCATGGTCCTGTTTATACCCAGATCCTTCTGCTTGATATACTCTCCTGCCTGATTGATCTGTTTATCCAGTGAATTCGGAATAGTCTTAAGAATCGTGGTGATTGACTTATTGGACTGAATAAAACCATTCATTATAGCCCACACTGTGCGGTTCTTAATATTGTTTGTGCCTTCATAGATCATTACTTCCAGCGGCTCACCGGTAAATAAGACAACTGCAGTGATTTCATCTGCTCCAGCCATCAGCTTGGAAGCCTCAAGCTCCTCAGTCTTTTCAAAAATAATATTACTATCGTCTTCTACAGTACTTATAAAGCCTTCAATAGTCATAGCCTGAATACTGTTCTCTGTTTGAACCTGATAGTGGATTTGAAGCTCGCCGATTGTTTCTTCAGCATTATCCATGGATGAAAGCAGGTTTCCAAGTAAAAACACTAATACCACCGGAAACATAAGGAACATAAATAGATTAGTCTTCTCCCGCAGAAACTCTTTTGTCTCCTTCATTATAATCTGAAACATATATTAATCTCCATTCTGCCGAGGCACCGAGAATTTGGGCGTCAGCGCAAATTTGCCGATTGAAAAATCTATAATTTTTCAATCTCTCCCCACTATCTTAGTTCATTCCCTGTCAGAGTTAAAAACAAGGTGTCCAGATTAGGAACCTCTGAATTGATATTTATAATTGGCAACCCAGAAGCCATGAATTGTTCAACGATTCTTGAGAGATTATCCTGTTCTATAGAGACATCGATGCGAATTATGTTTTTTTCAAGTGAAACCCCTTTGACACCGGGCATGACCTGTAGCTTCTTCTTAAATTCGGTAAAATTAAAGTCATAGGGCAGCTTTGTCTCAATGTAAACAGACTGAACATCTGTTACCATCGAAACCAGCTCCGATTTTGTTCCCAAAGCCACCATATGTCCTTTATCGATAATAGCGATACGATCACAGATTTCCTCAACCTCCTGCATATAGTGAGAAGTATATATCACAGTAGCCCCCCTATCCCTAAGTAACCGAATGGAGTTTAGAATATGCTCCCTGGATTGTGTATCTACACCGACAGTCGGCTCATCCATAACTATTAGTTTCGGCGCATGAGCTATCCCACACGCTATGTTCAGTCTTCTTCTCATACCACCTGACATCTGCTTCGGTTTTATCTTCTGCTTTTCTGTCAGACCAACGAATTCCAAGGCTTCTTTAGCCATATCTGTTAATTTCTTACCCTTGATACCATAAAGAGAAGCAAAGAATTTCACATTCTCCAACGCATTCAGATGTTCATATACAGCAATATCCTGTGGAACCATCCCGATTAGTTGTTTGATCTCCATCTTGTCCTTCCTGATATCCATACCATCAATCGTGACCTCACCCTTATCAAAACCAATAAGTGTTGTAAGGACGCTAAGAGTTGTGCTCTTACCGGCACCATTTGGACCAAGTAATCCGAAGATTTCATTTTTTTCCACAGTAAAACTCAAATTGTCTACAGCACATAGCTCCCCATATTTCTTTAATAGATTTTGAATATTTACATAGCTCATTTATTTCCCTCCATTTATTGATTTGAAATATCTGCTCACATTCGATTTAATAAAATCATTTAATTTCCTATACCTTGATTTTCCTAATTTGTCCTATGGACTAGTAGGTGATTGCAAAATGTAAAAATCAATTACTATATACAACAAGTGCAATCCCGGAGCGAAAGTCAAGCGAATAGAGCATCGGAGTGATGGGATTAGTACTTGCTGTGTATACAATTGAACACCTATATAGTCTCACAATTACCTATTATGCTGTAATCATATACTTTTTTGAAAAACTATGGAAGTGACTGCGGTTATAAAGTGGATATGACATTTGTCATGGTTTAACAAAGTAATACATTGAAAAATAAAATGTTTTCATTTATAATGTCTTTAGTTAACTAAGACCGTTATAACAAGGAGGAATACCAATGTCTACAAATGTTTATGACATACTAAAGGAACGTGGCTTTATCGAACAGACCACGCATGATGAAATTCGAGATATATTAGGAAAGGAATCCGTAACCTTTTATATAGGCTTTGACGCAACTGCCGACAGCTTAACTGCTGGACATTTTCTTACTGTAATGGCAATGATGCACATGCAGAAAGCCGGACATAAACCGATTGCTCTTCTCGGCGGCGGTACTACGATGATCGGAGATCCTTCCGGTAAGTCCGATATGCGAACAATTATGACTGTCGAGACCATACAGCATAATGCAGATTGTTTCCAGCAGCAGCTTTCTAAATTCATCAACTTTAATGAGGGCAAAGCCATCATTGCTAATAATGCGGACTGGCTCCTGGACTTAAACTATGTTGAGTTTTTAAGAGAAATCGGCGTACATTTCTCAGTAAATAAGATGCTAACAGCTGATTGTTACAAACAGCGTATGGAAAAAGGACTAACCTTCTTCGAATTCAACTACATGCTAATGCAATCCTACGACTTCTGGAAATTAAACAAACTATATAACTGTACCTTGCAGCTTGGTGGCAATGATCAATGGTCCAATATACTCGGTGGTGTAGATCTAATTCGCCGTAAGGAGCAGAAGCCTGCTTTTGGACTTACCTTCAAGCTTCTAACTACCAGTGAGGGCATCAAAATGGGTAAAACCATGAAGGGTGCTGTATGGCTTGATCCTAATAAGACAAGCCCCTATGAATTCTATCAGTACTGGAGAAACATCGAGGATGTCAAGGTTGAAGAATGCTTAGGCTTATTAACCTTCCTGCCGATGGAAGAGGTAAGAAGACTTGGTGCCTTAAAGGATGCTGAAATTAATCATGCAAAAGAAGTTCTTGCCTTTGAAATCACTAAGATAGTTCATGGTGAAGAAGAAGCAACGAAAGCCCAGGAAGCTGCAAGATCACTATTTGGTGGTGGTATGAAATCCGAAGATATCCCTACTACCTCCTACCCCGCTGCTAAATTTGCTGAAGGAATCGATCTGATCACCTTAATGTGTGATTCCAAGCTGGCTATCTCCCGTTCGGACGCAAGACGTACCATTCAACAAGGTGGAGTTACCGTAAATGAAATTAAGATAGATAATTTTGATAAAGTATTTACGAACGAGGACTTTGATGCGGATGGTGCACTCCTCGTCAGAAAAGGTAAAAAAGCTTATCACCGTTTCATGGCAGAATAAACATGTTGTAGGCTTCTGAAGCCCATCAGAAAAAATATTAATGTTTTTTGTGATGGGCTATCAAATATGAATGGAGTTGATATAATGCCCTGGTGTCCTAACTGCAAAAACGAATTTCAAGAAGGTATAGAAATATGCAGTGACTGTAAGATTGAGCTTGTAGATGAATTACCCAAGGAGGAAGAATTTATCCCATTCTTCCAATCCGAGCAAAAAAGTGTAGCGATAAAATTACTTAAGTTTTTTGAGTACTCTAAACTAAAATCCAAGATTGTATTTATTGAGGAAAATGCTACGTATGTACTATACATACCGATTGAACAACAGAAACAGGCTAAAAAACTATATCAGGCCTTCTACTTCGTAGAAAGAGAACTCCAGGTTAATAAAGCTAGTAACTCAGCCTCCACTTCTACAGCAGTAGATAACATTAATGAAGCAGATGATGATAATGATCAAGGGCAAGAATCGTACGAC
>DATESP010000062.1:0-9845 GCA_035270645.1 Mobilitalea sp.
TTAATCTTCTACAACTGCCACAATATCGTTCTGCTTAACTATAACAAACTCTTCATCCTCAAGCTTCACTTCTGTTCCAGCATATTTTGAATAGATTACCTTGTCTCCTACCTTAACCTGCATTACTACTTCCTTGCCGTCCACCATTCCACCAGGTCCCACTGCTATGACCTCAGCCTGCTGTGGCTTCTCTTTTGCCTGACCAGGTAGTACAATACCGGATTTTGTTGTTTCTTCAGCTACTAATTGCTTCAAAACCACCTTATCTCCCAATGGTACAAGTTTCATATCATATTCCTCCTTTTATTTTTCTTTTTAATACTATGAACTCATTTTTCCTACATATTATAGAATTATTAGCACTCTTCTATGTCGAGTGCTAACTGTAAGATATATATTAGTTAATTTGCCTTTAATATGCAACTTCACTTCTCTTAATTTATTGGCGTAATTCTATTGTTTACTCCTAATAGCTCCTAAATACTCATTATATCTCATTGTTTCTATCTCTTTTTATTCTACTCGGAATATGTTCGACCTATCCGGTCGAATAATAAAAAGTTATTACCATTATGGCAATAACTTTCACTAATTCCTACATATACTATACTAGTATATTCTATTTTAGGAACTATATACCGCCATTAGTAAATCAATTTACTATACTGTTCGTCTTCTGCATCGCCCTTGGCAATGCATCCTTAGCATTCTTCCAGGGTTCATCAGCATAGCGGTAATCAAACTTATCAATAAACCATTCCAGGTCATCCCTGACACGCTTCATGTTCTCTATATATAAAGTATTTAATAAATGAATAAATTTCTTTAGCTCCTCACCTCCCAAATACTTAGGGGATAAAGAGTAAAGAGTCTTATAATGACTCGTACAAAAGCCCTTGGAATTTTGAAACTTTTCACGGAAACCTATATCCGTATGATAAAGATGGAACGCTGTTGCCATATAACGTTCAAAGGTCCCTTCTATCATATTACACACATAACAGGAATGTTCTAGTTTATCTAGGTAGGTAACTATCTCTGAATTATCTCCCTTTTTCTTAAGGAAAGAGGGCGTAATTATTCTATTATTGATAGCCGCATGCTTTTCTATATCCTTGATAATCTTATCCATTTGGCTTTTTAAAATAAAAGCCATTCCCAATCGGTTCTGATTTAAATATAAAAGCTTTGTATGCTTTTCACAAAAGCCCATCCGAGAAGTGACTCCTCGAACATCATCCTCCATATAGCTAGGTCCCATTGTGAATTCAATTGCATTTTCCTCAAGAGATTTCCTCATCTGGCAAAATGGACATTCACAGTCTATATCAAACGCTTCGTTTACCGGTATAGTGTATAGTTTTTCACTCAAATTGATTTTTCCTCTTTAATCATATCTTTAATTTCCCTTGCCTTTGTCTTAATACGTTCGCTCGCTTCCCTAGAAATCAACACCTTGGAAATCCATCTTCCTGCCTCGTCATACTTCTTGACCTTTCTTGCAAGATCCGATACGAGTACGGTTATTGTATTTTCATCCATTCCGCACATCGGGAAGTTCTCCTTCATAAATGCTTCAGCAAATCCCTCATAGGCATTCGTAATGAACTCAAGTTCTTCCTTTTCAAGACCTGCAATTACGTTATCATAATTCGGAGTATTCTTAGGCAGATTCTCTGATTTCCCACGGATAACCCATGCGATCTTAAGGCAAATGTAAGCGCGCTCTGAGGTCTTAGACTTCTTCACAATTGCATTAATTAGTGCCAGCTTGTGTCGGGAAATTGAGTCATCGTAAGTATATATGTCACCGGTTTCCTTAACACCATGAAAGGAAGCAGATATATTCTTTTTAATCAGTGCGGCCTGCGCATTCGTTACATATTTAAAGAATCTGCTCAATGCCGCATACCCACAGCGAGGGCAGAGTATTACGTCATATTTCAAGGGATCTGCAAATTGATATCTGGGCCTTAAATCTGTGTCAAGAGAAAGCAGTTTAATTTTTCCCGATTTTACCATCTTGGACTTAAACTCTTCGTCACATACAGGACACACATGTGTCTTATCAAATATTATATCTTCCTCAGAAAATGCAGCCTTCTCTTCTGAAGCAGGATTTTTACTGTCTTCCTTTTCTTTCTCATCATAAACATTTATTTCGGATAAATTTCCAAGTCCAAATTCTTCTAGTCCTGAAAATAAGTTAGCCATTAGTACTTCCCCCTCATTTGTTAAATAATAAGTAACTATTCAGAACCCCCGAGAATCACGCAGTGGATTCGAGTGAGTCAGCGCCAAAATGGATGTATTTTATTCATTTTGTGTGCATAGGCATCGTAAGATGCCATGTAACTGCGAAGGCACTGAACAGTTACAATAATAATTATTATATTGACTTATTGCGGCTTATAAGAGCTTTTTAGAGATACAATCCGGTTGTATACTGGGTTTTCTGGAGAAGAATCCTTGTAATCCTGGCAAAAATAACCCTGCCTCAAAAATTGGAAGCTTGCAGGTGCCACAGCTGTACCTGTGCTTGGTTCAATATAACAATCCTTCAGAGTAGTTATTGAATTTGGATTCAAATTCAAACTACCATCCTCATTGTATACGCCTTTTTCTTCATCCACAATATTTTCATATAAGCGCACCACTGCCTTGATAGCTGTTTCTGCTGCAACCCAATGTATGGTGCCCTTAACTTTTCTGGCATTAAAACCTGAACCACTCTTTGTTTCAGGATCATAGGTGCAGTGTACCTCAGTCACCTTACCAGTATCATCTAGTACATAATCTTGGCATGTAACAAAGTAAGCATTCATAAGTCGGACTTCATTCCCAGGATATAGCCTGAAATATTTTTTGGGAGGTTCAATCATAAAATCCTCCCTCTCTATATATAAGAATTTCCCAAAGGGTAATTTTCTTACACCCATTTCTTCATTCTCCTGGTTGTTTGGTGCCTCCAGATATTCAATCCCGTCATTGGGATAATTCGTTATAACGAGTTTGATTGGATCTAAAACTGCCATAACTCTCGAAACCTTAAGTTTTAAATCTTCTCGGATACAGTATTCAAGCATAGCGTAATCCACGGAACTCTGACTCTTAGATACGCCAATCAAATCCATTAACATCTGTAGGGATTCCGGTGTGAAGCCTCTTCTTCTTAATGCACTAATCGATACCAGCCTAGGGTCATCCCAGCCATCCACGATACCGTCCTCGACAAGCTTCTTTATATACCTCTTACCGGTAATTACATTCGTCAAGTACATCTTAGCAAATTCTATCTGCTTCGGAGGGTTTTCATATTCTAATTCTCTAACCACCCAATCGTATAACGGGCGGTGGTCCTCAAATTCCAAGGTACATATGGAGTGGGTTACTCCTTCGATTGCGTCCTCTATTGGGTGTGCAAAATCATACATCGGGTAAATGCACCATTTATCCCCTGTATTATGATGTGTCATTCTTGCCACACGATATATAATCGGATCTCGCATATTAATATTAGGAGAAGTCATATCGATCTTAGCACGTAGCACCTTGGAGCCATCTGGATATTTTCCATCCCTCATATCAATAAAAAGCTGAAGATTTTGTTCGATGCTTCTATCCCTATAAGGGCTGTTTTTACCGGGTTCAGTCAAAGTCCCACGGTATTGCCTGATTTCCTCTGCTGACAGATCACATACAAATGCTAGGCCCTTCTTGATTAATTTCACTGCTGCCTCATACATTTGTTCAAAATAATCAGATGCAAAAAACAAACGATCCTCAAAATCGCCACCTATCCATTTTACATCATTGATTATAGAGTCTACAAATTCAGTCTTCTCCTTAGTTGGATTGGTATCATCAAAACGGAGATTGAACTTACCACCGTACTTTTTAGCAAGACCAGAGTTTAAAATAATGGATTTGGCGTGACCTATATGAAGATACCCATTCGGTTCTGGGGGAAATCTGGTGAGAATCTTCTTCACAGTTCCCTCTGCCAAATCCTTATCAATAATCATCTCAATAAAATTCTTGGAGACTGGCTCTACTTCAGTTTGACCAACTTCCTTAATATCAAAATTATCTTTATTATCCATTATTACCTCCTGGTACTTAACTCTATCATAATTCCATTTATCAAATATTACTTCTACGTATAACTTCTTAAGTATTGCTTCTCCATATTATAACCAATATATTTACTTTACGTTGATTTTCGCATGTTTTTTTACAAGTTTGGAAAACAGCTTTCAATAATCTATATAATACCACAGATTTTTTTAAGATTAAAGTACTATTTAGTCAAACATACAAAAAAGAGTTTCGCTTACGAAATTCTCGCGCCGAGCGCGGCCGGCTTGCTGGCAAAATACTACGAATACATGCTTTACGTATTCGTTATGCGCTGAGTGCGTCATCCAAAAGCGAACTATGCTCGCTTGCGGAGCATTTTTATTGAATAGGACGAATTTTCCTATTCAATAAAAAAGACTGTCCACGGGATCCTAACATGCAATTGATGCTAGCTCCCTGAACAGCTTTATGTATATTATGATAATATAAATTATTTTGTTCTGTAGAAAATATGGTCACCGATTATCTTATAACCCGGATATTTATCTTTGATTCTATAGGTACTCTTACTAATTGCATTAAAGCAAAGATAGTCACCTATATTATTCTCACCCTGCAATGCAGCTTTCGCCGCCTTGATTGCCTTGTTCATGGCCTTTCTCTCTGCCTCGGGATTGGAGCTGTTAAAAACTCGGGTATCATATTTTTCTAAAGCCCGATCCATCATACTCAATCCACTCTTGCTACCCTTAACTGTAACAGCGAATTGAACAGACCACTTCTTATCATAAATAACTTTCTTAACTGTATCTACATGAAAGTATACATTACTTTTTACTCTATTTAATACTACGTTGGCAACTGCGAGCATTCCATTATAGGATTGATTGCCTGCTTCTGAATAAACTAGACATGCAAGAAGTCTCAAATCCTTCTTAGAATATGACGGCTTTTCATCATCTCTCTCAACTTTGTCAGCCTCTTCGGCTACCTTCTCTTCTTCTATATCCGTTGATTCTATCAGAATAACTTCTTCCGGTTCTTTCTCAAGATAAAATACCTCGCCCTGCTCATCTATATAGATTTCATAGTCTCCCGTAGAAAGCTCGTCGGCAGCAGTAGCGTCACCGATACTTGTATCTGCAAGAGTCGTAACCTCATCTGTTGTATCCGCATCTATTGTATCCGCATCTGTTGTATCCGCATCTGTTGTATCATTTGGAAGATTGTCCTGTGCTGGCTTGGTTGCGTCAGTTTCAGAAGCAAATACTACTCCGTTGAAGCTGAGTAAAATCATAGCCGATATAAGGATCGATGGTAAAATTTTCTTTATGCTTTTCATACTTTCTCCTAAACAATTATTACAATTTTGTATTATTGATAACAACTTGTTAACAATTACTTAATAAGTATAACATAAATTCTTAAGAAATCAACCATTATTTTCTACAGATATATTTACTATGATTTTCACTATTATTTATACTATTATCTTAAAATTGCTACCTCATAGGGAGCAAGAAAAATAGTTTTCTCAGCTTTCTCTTGTTGGATCATCTCCGTATACTCTTCATTCAGAGGTACAACTACAGGATGACTATTATGGTTCATGATAAAGAGTGCTGTTTCTTTACCGTCTGTTGCTTCTACTACTTCAACTCCTGGTATATGATAGGTTTGTACTGAAATCCCTGCTTTGCCGCAGAGGTATTTTGCCAGTTTATCCATGGCAGTATCATCTAAATCGCAACCTAAGTAATATACCTCGCCAGAGCCCTTTTTATTCACCGTAAAGCATGACTCTCCTCCATAATAATCGTCTACATAGACACCAAGGGATTTAGCTGATTTCAAGGTAATTATATCACACCAAAGACTAGCGGTTCCTTCGCCAAAGGTCCCTGAGACCCTAGTCTGCTTCTGGAATTGAGGGTCATAATCATGAATTTCGACCCCTGCAAGGTCGGCAAATATTCCGGGTACTGTTTCCATCAGCATATTATTATTCATATCCTTTATCCCACTTCTGAAAGTAAGTAAAAGTTTTCCACCGGCTTGTACATAGCCTTCTAAGTTCTCTTTAGCGCTATCTTCTATCATGAGTAAGGCCGGAGCAAATACCAGGCTGTAATCTGACAGATCCTCTTTTGGAGTCACAAAATCAACTGGTATCCCCATATCATAAAAGGGTTTATAATAAGCTTCTAATAGCTTGTCATAATCAAAACCTTCCACATGTAGATGGATTGAATGACTCCATTCGCTGTCAAAGGATTTTATGATGGCTACCCTGGCTTTGGGTTGCAATGGACCATATATTTGGCTTAGCTGCTCCATTTCTCGGCCTACTCTTTTTATCTCTTCATATCTGCGATTGGGTTTACCATCGTGTCCGAGAATTCCATGCCAGTACTCTTCTGTTCCAAAGGGACAGGCTCTCCATCTAAAATAAACAACGGTGTCGGATCCGTTGGCTACGGCACTATAAGTCCAAAGTCTAAGTTTTCCGGGAGTAGGTGCAGGTCCCATCTTACTCCATCCACAAGGACCGCTCTGCTGTTCCATAACCCAAAAGGGCTGTTTTTTATAACTTCGAAGCAAGGCATGATCCTTTGATACAGTTTCATTCTTGGCTATTCCCCACTGGAACTCAATATAGTTATCCCAGCTTACAAAATCCAAATCCTCAGAAAGCTTAAAATAATCGATTCCGGTTCCCGAATTAACGGAAGCATCCAAAAAGTTAGTGGTGATAGGTATATCGCTATGTTTTTTTATAGCTTGGGTGGATTCTTTAGTAAAGCTAACAATCGAATCACTTGCAAAACGGTAATAATCAAGAAGTAATGCAGGGTTCTGTCCCTGCGTGTTATAACAGGTATCATAGCAGGCGCCGGCTCTCGGAATGATAACTTCATCAAAGCTATTATAGATTTGGCTCCAGAATACAGTTCCATAGCTTTTGTTCAACGTATCTATTGTCTTGTATTTATCCTTTAAGGTTACTTGGAATTTTTCTTTACATTTATCACAGTAGCATCTAGTTGTTTTTGACCACCCTAGTTCGTTATCAATCTGCCATGCTTCCAATGCAGGATGATTTGCATAACGCTCTGCAATCTTTTCAGCCAGTATCCTTGTTTTCTCCCTATAGTAGCTGCTATTAAAGCAATAATGCTTTCTGGTGCCGAATACCTTGGGGTCGCCATGGATATCATCTTGATAAATCTCTGGATGCTGATCCGCCATCCACTTTGGCGGAGTTGCGGAAGGGGTACAAAGTACAATCTTAATACCATATCCTCCGAAGAAATCCATCGCCTCATCCAGCCAGCCAAATTCATATCTGCCATCCTCAGGCTCGAATAAAGACCATGCAAATTCTGCCAAGCGAATTACTTTAATGTTGGCATCTATCATTAGCTGAGCATCTGTTTTCCATCTCTCTTTATCCCAGTGTTCGGGGTAATAATCTGCGCCTATTCTCATGTCTGGTATCCTCCTTGTTTATCTTATAGTTATATAAAAATTTTTTATAGAAAAAGAAGAATAGAACTAATCCCATGAATACAGACGTCTTATTCTTCTTTTCCATAAAAAGTTATATACATTTATGAGTCTTATCATCTTAGTATAATGAACCTATAATGCTAATTATGACCTATATCGGTAGCGATTTATTAGAATTCAAACTTAATATTTTTTAAGGAATTCGCATCACTGCTATTACCTACATATGCAATATAAGTAATATCTTCCGCTGTGAAAGCATTCTTTTCCTCGTTAAAATATGCCATTGCCTCTTTATTAACAGAGAGGATTACCTTTTTTTCTTCTCCTGGAAGCAATTCCACCCGTTGGTAATCTTTCAGTACCTTTAAAGGACGATCCACTGCACTACCCTCAGTACCGACATAAAGCTGTACAACCTCAGTACCTGTAACATTGCCGGTGTTTTTTACAGTTACAGACAGCTTTGCGGTATCGTTAAAGACTTCTACCAACGGTGCACTAATGTCAAACCTTGTGTAGGAAAGTCCGTAACCAAAGGGATAGAATACCTTACGGTTTTCTTTGTCCATCTTGCAGTATCCGTGATAATACTCATATAATGCATAGGTGCAATCCGGTTCAAAATCAGGATAATCTTCCTCTGTCATAGCAACTGTGTAGGGAAGCTTACCGCTTGGATTTACATCACCAAATAAAATATTTGCTAAGGCATTTCCGCCCTCCATTCCGCTATAGAAGGAGAATATTATTGCAGGTACATCTGCTTCCCATTCATCAATTAAGATGGCACTACTGCCGATAATAGAAACAACTGTGTTCTTATTAACACCTTTCAGTCCCTTAATCAAATCAATGTCTCTCTTATGAAGTCTCATGGAGGCTCTGTCTCCGCCCATTTCTGCGATATCACTTCTGTCAGCAAGGAATTCACCTTCATCACTATGAACATATCCTGCAACAATTACAACAGCATCTGCGTCAGCAGCCAGTTCTTTAGCTCTTTCAAGATTTGAACCATCATTGTATAAAATCTGGGCTTTTGGCATCTTCTTCATAAGACCACGAAGGGGGGTTACTGTATAGTAAGGATGTACCTTACTGGAACCGTGATCACCGATGTTTTCTGTGTCCCCAAGGGCACCTAAAACTACAATCTTATCTGTTTTCTCTTTCTTTAACGGAAGCACTGCTCCTTCGTTTTTCAATAATACCATAGATTCTTCCGCAGCTCTTTTGGCAACAGCCACATGGTCAGGGCAGGCAAGGATATCCTCTGTATATTCCTGCGGATCTCTTCTTGTCTCATAGTAATAGATGGTACGTAAAATATAGCTAACGGACTCATCCAGGTCTTCCATGGTGATCTTGCCTTCCTCCAATGCCTTAGGAAGCTCTTCATGATAGTGACTCAGGCAAGGCATATCAATATTCATGCCGTTCTTCGCTCCCTTAACACCATCCTTTATTGCCCATAGGAAATCAGAAAGAGTAAATCCATCAAATCCCCACATATCCCTTAGAATATCTTTTAATAAGAACTTACTTTCTGATGCTTGTTCACCAAACACCTTGTTGTAGGCACCCATTACAGAAGCTGCTCCTTCGTCGATACATCGTTTGAAATGAGGAAGATATACCTCATGAAGGGTACGCATATCGGTATGGACATCCGCCTTAAAACGAGAATTCTCAATACTATTTAAAGCAAAATGCTTAATGCAAGCCATGACATTTTGACTTTGTACCCCTCTTGTCAGTGCAGCACCCATTTCACCTAGATGATACTGATCCTCGCCGTAGCATTCCTGAGCACGTCCCCATCTAGGGTTACGTGGAAGATTTATACATACACCGCCAAAATAGTTTCCGCCCTCAGCTCTTACTTCGGCACCGATCACCTTTCCGATCTCCTCTTCCAAATCACGGTCAAATGTGGCTCCCCTTGCCATAGCTACAGGGAAGCAGGTGGCGGACCCTGATACAACACCTCTAGGGCCATCTACGAATCGAACATTAGGAACATTCAGTCTCTCAATTTCCATGGTAGGATAAGGTTTTACATTATAGTGCTCAATCAGAAATAGATCATCCATGAGCTTCTGCTCTGTAATCTGGCCGGACATAATTCCCACTTTTTCTTCAACCGTTAATTGAGAAAGAAGTTCCTCAACAAATCTCATGATCGTTTCTTTGCTGCAATTCTCTGTTAATTTCGTTTTCTTTACTACGTCTCTCATTTTACAAACCTCCAT
>DATESP010000063.1:0-6325 GCA_035270645.1 Mobilitalea sp.
GAATTAATCACCACTAATTCAGCATCTATATTAATTATTTTCACCTCAATATTCTATCAAAATCTTAGAATAATTATTTGTAACGATTTTATAGCCTCGGGATATAGAATATTTTATTTTGAAGATATTGAGCATTATACTTTAAGGGAAAGACCTAACGGTAATGCCTCTATCAGTCTGAAACTAAAAAGCAAAAAAACAGTTCTTGTTACTAATGATGCATTATGTATCAAGGAATTATCAGAGCTTCTTAATGAACATAATGTCACTTACATAAAGAAAGAAGAGATTAAGGGAAAAAAGACAACAAAAAGCTCTGTATAATTACCATAAGGTTATTATTCAGAGCTAATCCAGATATAAATACTGTTGCCAATCTCTAAAAGCCCATATTACTTAACGGATGAGGTGGGATTCGAACCCACGAACCGCTTTTGGCGATTACCGCATTTCGAGTGCGGGCCGTTGTGACCACTTCGATACTCATCCAAATATATATGTTAACAACCCGCTACACTATTTCACGGAGTTGATATAACCAATTCTTTAATTTCTAGAGCTTAAGGTAATGATTAGGAGCTCTACGCCAATCTTCTCTATCATACGTCCAGTCTTAACCTGCTCCTCTATATCTGTACCGAATTCGAGTGCTTTAACCAAACGCTCCAGAGTAAAATTTCTGGCCTGTCCAAGATATTTACTTACTGAAAAAGGTGGAATGCCAACCTTCTGAGCGATTTCTTGTGACCCTACCCCTTTATCTGATAAATCCTTTACCTGAAGTAGTATATTAAAATGCCTAGTTATCAGAAATAGGATTGACATAGGCTTCTCCCTTAAGGATAGCAAGTCATAATACATAGCCAGGGCTTTGTTCTGCTGCTTTGAGCCAAGGGCATCGATCATCTGAAATATCTTGCCAGAAATCTGTACTGTCACCACGGCGTCGATATCTTCAACTGTTATAATATCTCGGTTCATTGTGTAGCTGATTAATTTATCTATTTCATTTCTGATATTCATCATATCTGTGCCGCATTTTTCTAGAAAATAACCCACTGTACTCTCAGAGATACGTCTTCTGTCCTGCTCCAGTAATGATACTACAAATAGCTTAAGATTCCTGTCATCAAGCCCATTCATTTCTGAAATAGTTCCATTTTCCTTAATAAACTTATATAATCTGCTTCTCTTATCTACCTCATCCTCAGCGAAAATGACCAGGGTACTGTCTGGAATCTCTTTCAGAAGGTCAACCATATCACTTTGGTTTTTAAAGAGTCCACTGTTTTCTACTAGAATTAGACGCCGATTACTGAAAAAAGGCAATGTCTGTGCAACACCGGCAAACTCTTTCAGATCAAGATTCTTACTCTCAAACTCAGAATAATTCATCTCATTCTCGTCACCAAGGATTGCTGTAATCAATTTATCTCGATAAAGATTCTTCAAATAGCTTTCGCTTCCATAAAGAAGATAGAACTGCTTGAAAATACCTGACTTAATATGCTCTTTGATAACTTTCATAGCAACCTCCAGGTTTAGAACATTTATTATTCTACCCAATTAATAGTCAAATTGCAAGGGGTAATCGTTGTTAATCTAAGGTGCCAAACTC
Source organism: Mobilitalea sp. (assembly GCA_035270645.1). GTDB lineage: Bacteria > Bacillota > Clostridia > Lachnospirales > Lachnospiraceae > Mobilitalea. The sequence continues at coordinate 1,619 of DATESP010000063.1, forward strand.
GCTTAATGGACTTATTCTGAAAAATGCTCTTCCTCCGATATTCTTGCGGGATACATTGCCTACAATCTCATACCGGCTGTCCTTACTTATATTTCGATTATCACCCATTACGAAATACTCATCATCTGCAAGTTTAATTGGGAGAGCTGCTCTTCCGGGATCATTAATAGGTTCGTTACCATAATCTTCATCTAAAATAATCCCGTCGATATAGATATCGCTACCGATAATCTGTATTGTCTCATTAGGCAATCCGATAATACGCTTAACATAATACTCATCACTGTCTCTTCCATAGGGATAAAATACGATTATATCAAAACGCTTAAGCCAATCAAAGTGATATGATATCTTCTCAACATAGAGATGATCTCCATCGGATAAAGTACTCTCCATTGAGGAACCATCTACAATGGTTTTTTGCAAAACAAAATTCGGAATAATATAAATACAAGCAAATATCAGCAAACCATAGAATATCAAATCAAACAGGAAACCCTTCGCACCACTTTTTTTAGTAAGCTCTGGGTCTACCTGGGAAGAGGCATCATAAGGCTCTATAATTTCCATGTCATCTTCAACAAATTCCATGTCATCCTTTTCAATTTCTATATCATCCTCTTTAAACTCCATTACAAACATCCTTTCCAGTTTTACCGCCTAAAAAAGTATTGCAACAATAAAGCACTTTCATACAAATTGCTATGAAAGTGCCAAGTCTAAGCTATTCACAATCTGCCGATTATAGTGGATTCTCTTCATCACTTTCATCGTCGCCGACGATCTTAACCTTACCTTGATATAATTCTTCTACAGCAACAGATAATGGTTTGGGAAAAGCGACATCAACGAGTGGCTCAGCTCCATCAATAATCTGTCTTGCACGTCTGGCTGTTGCTATTACTATGGAATATCTGCTGTTAACTACAGGTTGTTCACCGGGCTCTACCTCACTATTTACTACTTTCATTAAATCAGTATATGATGGATGCAACATATTAAGACTCCTTCCTATGGATGTTATTTATCAACTAATCTCTGTCAAAAAAGCAATACTTTTCGACAGTATGCATGATTACATTTCGCTATTAGTTATTGAGTGATCTGGATTTTCTGAGTATTCCTTCGGAGAAAATTGATTTACCCTTCCTGTGATCGTTTCAGGTAATAGGGAGGATAAAACCAGATGGCCACTCTCCATAACAATTACTGCTTTCGTTCTTCTGCCGCAGGTAGCATCGATAGCTGTTCCTGAATCCTTCGCTGCCTGAACCATTCTTTTAACAGGAGCTGCATCCGGACTGATAATACCTATGATTTTGTTTGTATTTATAACATTGCCAAAACCAACATTAATCAATCTGTTCAAAATGATCACTCTCTCCTGTTTATTACTCAATATTTTGTATTTGTTCCCTTATCTTTTCAATTTCAGTTTTTAAATCTATGGCTTTATTAGTAACCTCAAGATCATTTGCTTTTGATAATATTGTATTGGCTTCCCTGTTCATCTCCTGAGCAATAAAGTCAAGCTTTCTTCCAACATTTTCACTTTCATTCAAGGCAAGCTTCATGTTGTTTATATGGCTTTTTAATCTAACTGTCTCCTCGTCAACACATATCTTATCTGCAAATATTGTCACCTCGGTTACAAGAATACTCTCTTCAACCTTAGTGTCTCCTAAAAGATCAGTTACCTTCGCCATTAGCTTCTTACGGTATTCACTTACAATCTCGGGTGATCTTGTCTCAATATAATCAACCAACGATAGCATTCCGTCAAGTTTATCTATAATATCCTTTTTCAAATTCTCGCCTTCGGCTATTCTGGTCTCAACAAAACGGCTAGCGGCGCCCTTTACTGCTTCTTCAACCATTTCCCATAGTTCTTTCTCGTCAACTGTCTGTTCCTCAAGGGTAAATACCTCAGGATACCTAGATAAAGCGGATACACGGACATCATTTTCTATACCGAAGTCCTTACTCATCTTATCCAGATTAGTAAGATATTCACGGGCAAGCTCCGAATTATACTTTACACATACGTTGTTCTCAGTATAATCTTCATAATTAATAAAGACATCGATTTTACCCCTGCCGATATACTGTTTCAATACATTACGAATTCCTGCCTCAAAAAAACTAAGCTTTTTAGGCATCTTGATTGAAATATCACAGTACCTGTGGTTAACCGCTTTCATCTCAACAGTAATCTTACGGTCCACAAGAGCTATCTCATTTCTTCCGAAGCCTGTCATACTTTTCAACATGGTTGTTCACACTTTCCTATACGCATATTATGACTGATAGATGTCAACGATAGTCCGAATACGTATTTGCATTATATCCAATTAATTATAATAGAAAACGAATTACAAGTCAAGACAAGGATACATAGAAATATTGCCGTAAATTTACTAGATATTTACATAGAATTATCAGATAATACAAAATATAGATATTACATGTATATAATTTAATCAAAAAGGTTCCCTTAAACATTACTTGATTTATCGCTCTGCTTTTAGGTGCTTATAATATGAGTATTATAACCTTCTTTACGTAGACATAGCTCCACTTTGGCGGCTTCATCAATATCATTATACTCTCCTATGCTTAAAGTAAAGTATTCTCCGACTTCAGTGATTTCTGCAGGATATCCTTTCATATACATATTTAATTGAACTTCCATTGCCCTATTTAAATTGGTATATATGTCAGTTTGTATATGATAGTTTGCTATCGTAGGGTTATTGGAAAGCGTATTCGCTATTCCTTCTGCAAGCGCAGTGGCTATTTCATCCAGATGGCTATCAAAATACTCATTATCTTCCTCTGAATTCAAACGTCCTATTGCAAACATCAGAGACGGCATACTGGTCGCACGAAGAATTGGCAAATCTGTTCGTATTTCAGTGGAATAAGTCATGAATCCTAATCTTTGTAATTCAGAGGCAATATTGTTAGATACTCTTTCAGAAACGCCCTCCCATTCATCAATATAGAAACTAAGTCTTGGTCCAGCTGTAGGTAACTCACCGATAATCCGATGTATGGATATTAACAGGTCTCCTCCCTCCATGTTAGCTATGTTTACCCTTTCCATTTGTGAAAGATATGTGTCTCTAGTTCTAGTGTAAATCACATCAAAACCATAATCATTCTTTAGCTTTTCTCCAACCGCCAAGGCTAACCTTAAATTATCATCTTTCTCATATCTGTTATAAGCAATATCGCCGACATCATTTCCACCATGTCCAACATCAATTATTACCTTAGGCATTCTGACAAACCTCATTTCTCTTATGACCGCATCTTTACAGCTGATATAATAACAATATATGAGTGGGTTATGAGGACGTTACGAAAGTAAGAAGAAAGGTAATGTGAAATTACTATAAGTAATAAATAAGAGTATGATGTATGATTTTAAATACCCCTGAGTAGCAGAGACTTAATCATATGCATCATACCCTTATATTTAGAAACTATATTTATAGACTATATTATAAACTATGATTATCAATCAGCAAACATAGCTGTTGACAGATAACGTTCTCCTGTATCCGGAAACAATACTACGATGGTTTTACCTGCATTTTCTGGCCTTTTTGCAATCTGGGTTGCTGCCCAAAGTGCTGCTCCTGACGAAATGCCTACCAAAACGCCTTCTCTATTAGCAATCTCTCTGCCTGTAACAAAAGAATCCTCATTGGTAACTGTAATAACCTCATCATAAATCTTAGTGTTTAATGTGTTAGGTATAAAACCCGCTCCTATTCCTTGTATCTTATGAGCTCCAGCACGGCCTTCGGAAAGGATAGGAGAATCTGCAGGCTCAACAGCTATTATTTTCACATTTGGATTTTTGGATTTTAGATATGCTCCAACACCGGAAATAGTTCCACCAGTTCCAATTCCAGATACAAAGAAATCTACCTTACCATCCGTGTCGTTCCATATCTCAACACCGGTGGTTTCTTCATGTACCTTGGGGTTATTTAAATTCTCAAATTGGGAAGGAATAAAGCTGTTGGCAGTCTCCTTCTGGAGCTCTTCTGCCTTAGCTATGGCTCCCTTCATGCCCTTGGCTCCCTCTGTCAATACAAGCTCAGCTCCATAAGCCTTCATAAGAGCTCTGCGCTCAATGCTCATGGTCTCAGGCATCGTTATGATCAACTTTAACCCAAGGCTCGCTGCAACACTAGCAAGACCAATACCGGTGTTTCCACTGGTGGGTTCGATGATAGTTGTATCCTGGTTTATCTCTCCCGATTTTATTGCTTCATCAATCATTTTCTTTGCAATTCTATCCTTAACGCTTCCAGCCGGATTAAAAAACTCCAGTTTTACGATAATTGTACTTTTTAGCTCATGATTCCTGTTATAATTTGTTAACTGTAGTAATGGTGTATTTCCGATTAGCTCAGTAATACTGTTTTTAATATTAGACATAATTAATTCCTTTCTGCACCTTCAAGTGCCTGTGATAAGTCTTCTATAATATCATCAATATGCTCAGTACCAATAGAAAGACGGATTGTGTTTGGCATTATCCCAGAATCAAGTAACTCTTCAGCACTCATCTGAGAATGTGTTGTGCTGCCTGGATGAATTACGAGGGATTTAACATCAGCAACATTAGCCAGTAATGAAAATATCTTTAAATTATCAATAAATTTTTTAGCAATCTTGTCATCACCCTTG
>DATESP010000064.1:0-3077 GCA_035270645.1 Mobilitalea sp.
AAGAATTAAAATAACTGTTGGCAGTATTCTAGGTATCATAGCAGCAATCTTCGTTTATAAGAGACTGTAGTTAATATTGATTGGTTTTACATCATGACCCAACTGATTTCTTGGAGAGAGATTTAGGAGGATATCATGAAAAAGAATTATTTAACAGTCAAAGAATTACCCTCGTCCGAGCGGCCCTATGAAAAATGTGAGAGATATGGCACAACGAGCTTATCGGATGCAGAATTATTAGCCGTCATACTTAGGACGGGCACCAAAAACTTAAGAGCAATTGACCTAGCAGTGAATATTTTGAATTATTCAGAGACCTATCCAGGTCTTAAAGGACTGAACTATCTGACGATGAAGGAGCTCAAGAGAATCAACGGAATCGGAAGAGTTAAAGCGATTGAGCTGGTATGCCTGACCGAACTGACGAAACGTATGTCAAAAGAAATTCACAGAGAAAGCCTCAAATTAGTTACACCGAAGAGTGTAGCAGATTATTATATGCAGGATATGCGGCATCTAAATAGGGAGCAGGTATTACTTCTGATGCTGGATACCAAGAGTAAGCTCATCAAAGACATGGTCATATCTTCTGGTACTGTAAATGCTTCCATAATGCCCACCAGAGAGGTTTTTATTGAAGCTCTCAAGCAGGAAGCTGTCAATATAATATTGATTCACAATCATCCCAGCGGGGACCCCTCACCAAGTGCGGAGGACCTTCGTGTCACAAAGAGAATGAAGGAAGCAGGTAATTTAGTTGGTATCACGCTTATGGATCACATTATTATTGGCGATAATAAATATATCAGCTTAAAAGAACAGGGTCTGCTATAATGATTAAGGATTACTGTTCACTCGTGCCTCGTCCACAGCAACAATTATACACACAAAGTGCAAAAAGAGCACTTTGGCGCATGAAGTTCTCGGGTTTTACTTGCGTAAAACACCTCGCGTTGACTAACGAGTGAACAGTAATGATTAAAGATACCAAGACATAAATATTAACAACATAAGCGATATTAGGAGGTAGTTTTTAACATGGCAACTAAGACATATGGAATAGATTTTGGGACAAGTACAATTAAAATATATAAAAAAGGGCAGGGTATCGTGCTTGATGAACGCAATATTATTGCAATCGCAGATCGTAAGAATGTTATTGCCTGTGGTAATGAAGCTTTCGATATGTTTGAAAAGACACCACCTAACATTCAAGTTACTTACCCCGTAAGAAGCGGCGTGATTGCAGATGTTGCCAATATGATGACTCTTCTTAAAGCTTTTATGTATAAAATTAGCGGAACGAAAAAACCAGGAAGCGCAGATTATATAGTGGCTACACCAACTGATATTACTGAGGTTGAAAGACGCTCTTTTTATGATTTGATAGCCAGCTCCGATTTAAGAGCAGGACATATCAAAATCGTCGAAAAACCCATTGCTGATGCAGTAGGCATAGGTCTTGACATCATGACAGCACGCGGTGTCATGGTGGTGAATATCGGAGCCGATACGACCGAGGTCTCAATTCTATCACTCGGAGGAATCGTATTAAGCAAGTTGATCCCAATAGGTGGAAACAAGCTAGATGAAGCTATAAAAAATGTTGTAAAGAGAAAAAACAACCTCTATATCGGAGATAAGACTGCAGAAAGTATTAAGAAAAAACTAGCCAGTGCCTTACCTACAGTGGAAGCCTCCGTTAAAATCTATGGACGAGATGTGGTAACTGGTCTGCCTACAGAAATGGAAGTTCATTCAGCTACGGTTTATGAAGCGATATCTGAATATATGTATTCCATTATTGATGCTATAAAGATTATCCTTGAACGCACTCCCCCTGAAATATCATCTGATATCATTGATAGTGGAATCTATATTACTGGCGGTTCAGCGAATATTTTTGGATTGGATGAGCTCCTTCACAATGAAACTGATTTAAAAATCAATATTTGTGAAGATTCAGCCAATACAGTCGTAATAGGGCTTGGCAAGATAATGGAAGACCATAAGCTGTCTGTTCTGGCCGATTCCTTAAGGCCTAAAACCTTTTTAAACTAAATTAATAATTGTGTGGTTTGAGGCAAAAGGCGTAAGAATATGCTTTTTGCTTAGATATTAAGATGCCGTTGAACGGCATCATGGGGGTTGTTATGAGACGTAGGACAAAAATTCATATAAATCCGAAGCATTTACTTATATTTTGCGTTGTACTATGCATCGGATTAATTGTTATATCCTTCCGATATGGAGATAAGCTGAAACCTATAAGATCTGCTGTAGGTTCTGTAGTTACACCAATGCAGCGTGGTATCAATGCTGTTGGCAGTTTTATCTCGGATAAGATGGACACCTTAAAGAGCATGAATGATTTATTAGATAAAAATGAAAGCCTTCAGGAGCAAGTAGATATCTTATCCTATGAAAACAAATTACTTCTTCTGGATAAATATGAACTCGACGAGCTAAGGGAGCTTTATAAGTTGGATCAAAAGTATCTGGATTATCCCAAGGTAGCAGCTCGTGTAATCAGCAAGGACACTAATAATTGGTACAATGTATTTACGATAGATAAGGGTGCCAAAGATGGACTTGAAGTCGATATGAATGTAATGGCAGGAGACGGTCTAGCAGGAATTATCATAGAAGTATATTATAATTACTCTAAGGTTCGTTCTATTATTGATGATAAAAGCAATGTAAGTGGTATGTTTTTAAAAACCTCAGACACCTGTATCATAATGGGTGATTTAAAACTTATGGATGAAGGCAAAATCAGGGTGGAACTAATCAGTAAGGATGCCTTGGTTGAAGATAACTATGAGATAGTCACATCACAGATCAGTCCCAACTTTCTTCCTGGAATTCTAATTGGCTATGTAAGCGATATCGAGCTAGATTCTAGTAATATGACGAAGACTGCATATCTGACACCGGTAGTGGATTTTGAGCGACTTGAAGAGGTATTAATTATCACAGAATTGAAGGAGCCTTTACTAAAGGAGCCTCCGAAAGATTAAGAAAAGTAGGTAGCCATGTGAAACGAGTGCTTGTTTATCTGATAGAAATAATAATAT
>DATESP010000065.1:0-9650 GCA_035270645.1 Mobilitalea sp.
AAAATGTCTCTTTCGCAGATAATTGAGCAGGAAGATGAACTTGGTATCAATATGGTGGCAAGTGTTTTTTGTGTTTTGCTGTTTCAATTCAAAGTACAGGAGGATATGTACGAATATTCAAAGGAAATTGTACAATGTGAAGCAAGGATGATGCAGGCGCTAAGGAGATTTCCTGATATAAAAATATTTGAACGTGGTATGGACGGCTGGGCTTTTATCCTTCTGGGCGAAAATGAATTGCAGATTAATGCATTAACCCAGGAACTGTTTAATTTGTTAATTCGTATCTGTGATGATAAGGCACATTATTTTGGCGGAATTGGCCGTAATGTTCATCGTGTCCGTGACTTACAGCAGTCCTATCTCGATGCTAACAGCGCTTTTTCATTGCGTTATTTTGAAAGCAAAGATCAGTTTTTATCCTATAATGACGTACGTAATGTTAAGGCGCAGATAGGAAACCGGATTAATATCAGTGAGTTGAATCTTGAGAAGCTTGACAGGAATCTATTAGAGGATTTCTTAAAAAGGGGTACCATACATGATGTTGATGAATTTGTAGACAGCTATTTTGAAGGATTAAGTTCCAATGCCATGAATTCAACTATTTTTCTTCATTATATCTTAATGGATGGATATTCAGCCATAATGAATTTTCTAAAAACTCTTAAGTACCCAAAGGATAAGATAGACAATAACCTTAAGAGCATAAATAACGTCACTGATCAGCTTACCAACCTGGAGGACTGTTATGAATTTTATAAATCAATCCTGAAGGAAGCCATTGATTTGCGTAATAAAAGCAGTCAGAAAAGATATGCTGGTCTTATCGAAAAGGCAAAGGAATATATGCATCTTAATTTTGAACTGAGTGATCTTACGCTGGATAAGGTTGCATCTACTGTTAATGTCAGCCCCAATTATTTCAGTTCACTTTTTAATCAGGAAACCGGGATGACCTTTATAGAATATCTAACTGATATCCGTATGGAGAAGGCAAAAGATTATTTAAGATGTTCGGGTAGAAGGATTACTGAAATTGGATCTTTAGTAGGATATCTAGATTCCCATTATTTTAGTTACATATTTAAAAAGACACAGAATTGCACACCATCGGAATATAGGCTACAGGGTAAAGGTGAGGAATGATAAACAATAATAATAGAAAACCAATCAAATACCCCCTAAGGCTGAAGCTATTCCTGGTAGCAGCTGTCATCATCATACCGATGATTATTCTTTCAATCTACCAGATTGCGGCTTTGCATAATTATAGTACGGCATATGATACGATAGTACGAAGGATTACCTCAGCCAATAATTATAATCTTAATTTTAAAGAGGAAATGGACGAAAGTATGTATAAGATTGTTGTAGAAGCAGAAACTTTCGAATCCATTGATGAAAATAACGATTTACAAAATCCGTATAAGCTGATAGATGCCGCAAGAGACAATTTTACTAATCTACAGGAGATAACCTCGAGCAGAGAAAGTCTTGATTGGATTAAACGTATTCTGCTTAATCTCGATACCCTGAAGGATAGAATTAATGAAATACGTGATAATCTAGAGCAGAAAGGCAACTATGAAGAAAATATCGAAATGTTGGAATCTGATATCTATATTTTGACAGAATTGTTTCAGGAAGAGATCCAGTATTACATCTATTATGAAACTCAGAATTTTGAATCGATAAGACAGAGCCTTAATGAGCAGGTTACTGATGTAATCGTGACAATGATAGTAGCATTATCCTCCATTATTATTGCATCCGTTTTGGTAAATATTCTTGTAACAGATAGCATTACAAGACCAATCAGGATGTTATGCGATAAGACTGCTATGGTAGCAAAGGGAGATTTTACAACTAGGACAACCTTTGAAAATCATGATGAATTGTCTGTATTATCCGATAGCTTTAACGATATGGCTTATAAGCTGGAACAACAGGTGAAAAGTATCAGGCTGGAACAGGAAAACTTAAGGTATATGGAATCAAAGCTTCTGCAAACGCAAATTAACCCTCATTTTTTATATAATACATTAGATACCATTATCTGGCTAATCGAGGGAGATAAAAACAAAGAAGCAATCGATATGGTTGTATCTCTTTCTGAGTTTTTCAGGATAATTGTGAGTAAGGGAAAAGACTTTATTACAATTCGTGAAGAGGAAATACATATTAAAAGTTATCTGCAGATACAACAGTCACGTTATAAAGATATTCTTGATTATGAGATTAATATCCCAGAAAAACTGTACGGATATCAAATTTTGAAGCTGACCCTGCAGCCATTAATTGAAAATTCTTTATACCATGGTATTAAAATGTTAAGGGCAAGAGGCAAAATAACGATAACAGGTGAAATGATGGACGATGTCATCTGCTTCCATGTGATAGATAATGGAGTGGGAATGGATGAAGAGGAGTTAAAGGCATTAAGAAAAGAAATTGAAACGCCAGGTGGCAAGCAGAGCACCGGCTTTGGGCTTGCAAATGTCAATAAACGAATTAAATTGAACTATGGTAATATTTTTGGACTGGATATACAAAGCAAAAAAGGAGAAGGCACAGATATCACAATCAAAATTCCAGCAAGACAAGGGATTGTCTGAAACTGATTGTGCCAGAATTGGTTTAATGAATTTTAAACATCCACTAAAAGAGAATGAACGAATTGAGGTAGGATATGAATAAAAGATTAAGAATCATATTATGGATATTCTTTATTGGGCTGATATCACTTGCCAGCTGCAGTCTGAGACTGCCCAAAAACCTTCAAGATAGAGAATCTGAAAATTCAGAGGATATTGATTCTGATTTGATTATTGTTGGCTTCTCCCAACTCGGTTCTGAATCAGACTGGCGCACGGCAAATACGAAATCTATCCAGAATGCTCTTATTAAAGAGAATGGATTTTCTTTGATTTTTTCGAATGGAAGGCAGAGTCAGGAAAATCAGATTAAGGATGTAAGGAGTTTTATTTTTCAGGAGGTAGATTATATCGTAATTGCCCCCGTAACAGAAACAGGATGGGATACGGTACTCGCAGAAGCAAAAGAAGCAGGTATTCCAGTTATTATTGTGGATCGTATGATTGATATAGAAGATGAAAGTCTATATGTCGCAAATGTAGGCACTGATAAGTATGCAGAAGGCGTAAAAGCAGGACAGTGGCTGGAAAAACATTTTGCGGAACAAAAAGAAATAAATAATGCATCACAGGAAAAAGAATTATTATCGGAAGAAACTGCGTCACAGGAGGAGAATGGACAAAACACAGATAATATAAATATCGTTGTCCTTGAAGGCACCTTAAATTCAACGGCTCAGATTGGTCGTTCAAAAGGATTTGAGGATATAGCCGGAAACCATGAGAATTGGAAAATTATTGCACATGAAAGTGGTGATTTTACCAAAGCAAAGGGTAAGGAAGTAATGGCGAAATATTTACAGGAATATGATGATATTGATGTTTTGGTCTCACAAAATGATGATATGACTTTTGGTGCTATAGAGGCAATAAGAGAAACCGGATTAACCTGTGGGGAGAATGGTAAGATCACAGTCATCTCCTTTGATGCGGTATCAGAGGCCTTTGATATGATGGAAGATGGATTAATTAATGTTGACATTGAATGTAATCCTCTACAGGGTCAACTGATTGCAGAGATAATAGAACGATTAGAAAAAGGGGAAGAGACCCCCAAGGTATCCTATGTGGAAGGAATGGTTTTTGAAGCGAAAAATGCCAGCTTAGATCGTATTGGCCGGAGCTATTAAAACGTAAAAAATCAAACATAATTCATAGGAATCTTAACCAAAAACGTATTGAATAAGAAACACAGTAAATAAAACTACAAAGACAGGAATAATCTCCGTATTTTTATGCATATAAGTTAAATATACTTGTACGTGTATTAAACTAATAAATTAAGTAAAAATTGAATGGAGGAGATATTCATGAAGAAATTGATTTCTTTAGTTTTCGTAATTGCACTTATGCTTTCCCTTGCTGCATGTGGTAAGAAAGACACCGAGACTTCAGGCAAAGGTGACGAAAAAGAAAATGTTAAGGAAGATGTTAAAGAAAGTGTAAAACTAAATGTAGGTGTTGTGCAGACAAATGCGAACGAGTCTGATTGGCGTACAGCAAACACAAAATCATTCAATGAGGCATTTGATGAAGCTGGTTTTGCTACAAAAATGGTTTTCGGTGAAGGTGACCATGCAAAACAGATCTCTCAGGCACAGCAGCTTATCCAGGAAGAGGTTGACTATCTTGTAGTATTAGGACTTCAGTCAGCAGGCTGGGAAGATGTGGCAAAGACCGCTAAGGAAGCTGGCATACCATTTATTATGGCTGACCGTAAACTTGACTTGGCAGAGGACCTCTATACTGCGATGGTGTGCTCCGATTTTGAAGCCGAGGGCAATAAGGCTGTTGATTGGCTGAAGAAACAAGCGCTTGCTGAAAACAAGATTGTTGTGCTTGGCGGAGATACAGGTTCATCTGCTCAGCTCGGACGCTCTAAAGCAATTGAAGAAGGTGCAAATGCAAACGGTTGGGAAATCGTATTTAATCAAAATATGAAAGGCTGGGACGAAACTCTTGCTAAGCAGGCAGTTGCTGATCTTATCGCTTCCGGAACGAAATTCACTGTTATCTACTCTGAGAACGACAATATGGCTCGTGGCGCTTGCGACGCAATGGATGCTGCAGGTATTACATATGGCAAAGATGGCGATGTAAAAGTTATCGCTTTTGATGCAAATAAGTGGGCACTTGAGAAGGTTCTCGCAGGACAGTTTAACCTTGACGTTGAGTGCAATCCACTCCATGGTCCACGTATTGTTAAGCTTATCAATCAGCTTGAGGCTGGAGAAACTGTTGAGAAGAACGCTTACGTTGATGAGGAAATGTTTGACTGTACTACCATCACACAGGATGTTGTTGATGCACGTAGTTATTAAGTAATCGCTTCTGTCGAAAATCCAGTGATTTTCAGCAGGTAAACAAGGTAAGATATTGATTGAAATGCGTGGCGCCGATTATGCGGATATTATTCGCAAATCCTGGCACCACGCATTTATCAAATCAATGAAGTGACAGGTTAATAACAAGTATCGTGTATGAACGGAGGTTTGAGTGTTATTATGCAGGAAACAGTACTTACAATGCGAAATATTTATAAAAGCTTTCCCGGTGTTCGAGCCTTACAAAACGTTGATTTCACTTTATGTGAAGGAGAAATACATGCTCTTATGGGTGAAAACGGTGCCGGAAAGTCCACTTTAATAAAGGTTTTAACTGGAGTCTACTCTAAGGATGCCGGAGAAATCTGTATTAAAGGGATAGATAAGCCAGTTCATATCAAGTCGCCGCAGGAAGCCCAAAGGCTCGGAATAAGCACGGTGTATCAAGAAATCACATTATGCCCGAACCTGACAGTTGCCGAAAATCTTTTTATTGGTAGAACGGATGATTTGTTCGTTAATTGGAAGAAGAACAATAACAGAGCAGAAAGCATTCTAAAAGGTCTAGGGATACCGGTAAAGCCAACAAAACAGTTATCTAATTGCTCAATAGCAGTTCAGCAGATGGTGGCGATCGCCCGTGCCATAGATATGGACTGCAAGGTGTTGATACTTGATGAGCCTACCTCATCGCTTAATGAACAGGAGGTTGCCAAGCTGTTTACACTGATGCGTGAACTTAAAGGTAGAGGAGTAGGTATAATATTTGTTACACATTTCCTTGATCAAGTATACGCGATATGCGATAAAATTACTGTTTTGCGAAATGGTGAGCTTGTCGGAGAATATCAAATCAAGGATCTACCCCAGGTAGAGCTTGTTGCCAAAATGATGGGCAAGGAACTTGGCGATTTGGCTGACATACAAAAGGTCACGCAACCTGACGCCGATGATGTGAAAGAAGCAATCATCGAAGCGGAAGAGCTCTCAAGTACTTCCGGAATAAAGCCATTCAATTTTACTACATACAAGGGCGAGGTAACAGGCTTTGCGGGGCTACTCGGCTCTGGCCGTAGCGAGTGTGTGCGTGCAATCTTCGGCGCAGACAAGGTCATGAAAGGAAGTTTAAGAATCAAAGGTGAGAATGTCAATATTACATCTCCAATAAAAGCAATGAAGAAAGGAATTGGATATCTTTCAGAGGATCGGAAACGGGATGGAATTATTGGCGATTTGTCAGTACGAGAGAATATCATTCTTGCGTTCCAGGTTATGAGAGGTTTTTTTAAGCCGTTCACTAATACTCAGGCGCAAGCCTTTGCCAATGAGTATATCAGTCTGCTTGGCATAAAAACAGCTTCTGCAGATACCCCCATTAACTCGTTGTCAGGGGGAAATCAGCAAAAGGTAATTCTTGCTCGTTGGCTGCTCACTCATCCTGATTATCTCATTCTTGACGAACCAACACGCGGTATTGATATTGGAACTAAGGTGGAAATTCAAAAATTAGTGCTAAAGCTTGCCTCCGAGGGTATGAGCATCACATTTATTTCGTCCGAGATTGAGGAGATGATGCGTACCTGTTCCAGACTGATTGTAATGCGTGACCTGTATGTAGTTGGAGAGCTAAATGGTGATAATATGACACAAGATAAAATAATGTATACTATAGCGGGGGGAGTAAGTCAAAATGACCAGAATTAGTAAAAAGAATTTCACCGACCGTTCGTCGTCGGTTCTCAAAGCATTTTTCAGTCACAGATTATTTATCCCCATTGCGTTTCTTATATTTCTATTGCTAATCAATGTGTTCATCAATCCAGGATTCTTAAGAATTAGCTTGGGCAGAAACAGCACAGGTGATCCTGTTTTAATTGGAAATTTAATCAATATCCTAAACAACGCGACTGAGCTAGTTGTTCTAGCTATCGGTATGACACTCGTAACGGCCTCTTCAAGAGGTCAGGACATCAGTGTAGGAGCTACAGTTGCGATAGTCGGCGGGGTGATTATGCGAGTCTTGTGCGCTAGTGAAACCCAGCCTGATGTATTGCATGCACCGATTATCGTTGCACTCTTACTCGGCTGTCTTGCCGGTATGGCTTGCGGAGTATTTAACGGTATTCTTGTTTCGAAATTTAACATACAGCCTATGGTAGCTACGCTCATCCTCTTTACTGCAGGTCGGTCGATAGGCTCTATGGCTATGGGTGGTCTTAAGCCAAAAGCTGCAGCATCCTTTGGGTATTACGGCAACTTTATTCCGGGATTTCCCATTCCAACACCAATACTAATCACGATTGCTGTTGTTACGGTAACAGTCCTCGTGTTGAGAAAAACCAACCTTGGTCTATACACCCGGGCTGTAGGTATCAATGATAAAGCCTCAAGCTTGAATGGTCTTAATCCTGTACGTATCAAGTTATTGACATTTGTTATTTTAGGTTTTTGTGTAGGTATCGCTGGTTTCGTCCAGTCAAGCAGGGTACAAACGGTAAATCCGTACACAATAGTGCCCAGCATTGAAATGGATGTTATTCTGGCAGTTGCCCTTGGCGGCAATTCACTCGGTGGTGGCAAATTCAATATGACAGGCTCAATTATCGGAGCGTATACCATCCAGACCCTAACCTCTATGTTGACAACGCTAAATGTTAACACAAATGCCGTTCCGGTCTTCAAGGCCGTGATAATAATAATACTCGTAGCCATCCAAACGCCATTTGTCAAAAGTTTATTTGGTAATAAAGATACATTTTCTAAATTAGCTCTGGGCGATGGAAAGGAGCGTGGTTAATATGTCATTAATGAATAAAGTGGGGGGAACAGACAGTATCGTAAGTTTTAAGAAAAAGCGCGAAAAGTCTCTGACAGATACTGCTTTCTTACTAACAATTACGATTTCACTGTTTATTGTGATCTATGCACTCTCTATTGTCTTCCTTGGAGATAAAGGATTTAGCAAAATACAGATGTTTTTTAACCTCTTCAATGAAAATGCCGCATTAATCGTAATTGCATGTGGACTTTCAGTTGTTATGATAACGGGCAGTATCGATATCTCTGTAGGCGGTTCTACCGCACTTATTTGTACATCCTGTATAGTATGCCTTAATAATTATGGCTTCAACTTTTTCACAACACTAATTCTGGCCTTGGCGATTGGTCTAGTGTTCGGTGCGGTTCAAGGGTTTCTTATCGCATATATGGGAATGCAGCCCTTTATCGTTACCCTGGCAGGCATGTTCTTGGGTCGAGGGTTAGTTGCCCTAATAGAAGTCAATCAGATACAGGTAGATAATGCTGGATTTGAGATGCTGTCAGGAGCGCGAATAGAGATCCCCTTTTTAGGCGATATCAATAAAAAGGGCATATACATTCAATCTAAACTAGAATACGGCGTAATCGTAGCGATAATTATAGTCTGTTTGATGTTCTGGCTACTTAAGAAGACAAAGCTCGGACGTAGCTTTTACGCAGTGGGCGGGAATCCTCAAAGCGCACTTATGCTTGGTATAAACGTAAAGAGAACCAGATTTAATGCACATTTGCTTTGTGGTCTGCTTGCAGGTATCGGAGGGTTCCTATACCTTTTCCACACGCGCTCCGGTTCGGTTCAGCAGGCAACTGGTCTTGAAATGGACGCTATTGCGGCATCCATTATAGGTGGAACATTGCTTACTGGAGGCGTAGGTAATATATTCGGTACTCTATTCGGAGTATTAACAAGTGGAATCGTATTACTTGTTGTTACTGCAATAGGTAGTCAGGATCCTTGGTGGCCGCAGATTACACGAGCGGCAATGCTATGCTTTTTTATTGTACTTCAGAGTGTCATATGTTCGCGTAAGAGGAAGTAACGAGATAAAAATATCTTCTGTCTCGATTTAGTGAATATTATAACAATACATTAACGCGCAGAGGAAAACCTCTACGCGTTAATGTATGGCAGATCATAACTTAAACCTATAGATTGCTTAATATCGTCAGCGATAAATGATTTATAGAAATGCCAGCAAAAGTCACATCTGAGCAAATAAAGAAACTAACACCAGATATGAACTATGACGATATTATAAGTATTTTGGGGGAAACGCAGGATATTGGTTCGGGCATATATATTTTAGTATATGAGGTCGATGGAACTTATTTGCTAAATATACCATTGGCTGGATACGATGCACAGTTAGGTGTTACTGGTGAAAAGCTTTTGGAAGCATTAACACTCAAATAATGATTTGCGTATATTGAAATTAATTTGTTTATAGATAATGACTTGATTCTAGCCCATGATACAAATGTGAAGGTGTTTTTCCTTTACACTTATATCAGGGGTATATTTTTACATGGTTTTGTAACTATTTATAAAGTAACTATTAATGCATATTCTATACATTCTTATAATAATATAAAACAATCTGTCGAATTTACAGTTATTTACTATTGTAAATGATTGTAATAATATGTATACTAAGGAGGTCGCATCAAAAACCACATAAATTTAGGGGGACTTAAAATGAAACTAAACAAATATTTTAAAAGATTGTTATCAACTAGCATGATAGCAGCAATGATTACATTGGCTGTATCAAATGGTACGCCAGTTCAGGCAGCAGTAAAAGCATCTGATCATCTTAGTGCTACTGCAAAGTACTTACACCTTGGTAGA
>DATESP010000066.1:0-11120 GCA_035270645.1 Mobilitalea sp.
AGCCAGGATCAAACTCTCATGTTTAAGTTTTTGATCCAGTTAGATAAACATTGGCATTTAAATAACCGCTTGCGGTTATTTACTAAGTGTTTGCTTGCAAACACTTTATCCATCTATCTTTACTGTTTTTGTGGTTGTATCAATACTTTCATATCAATACGGTTCGTATGCGATCTGTCTTCTTACGAATCCAATCGCAAATGAAAATCTTTAATGTCTCCGTTAGGATTCATTTTGAAGCTCATGTGGAACTTCAATTTATTTAGAATTTTCAGGGTTGTTTTACTGTTCAATTATCAAGGTTCGATTTACTCGTAACCCAATATTTTCTAGGCCTCACGAGTTTTTTGTTTCCGCTTTCGTCGACCGTCTGTGGCGCGTCAGCAAAAATGATTATAGCATTATGGGGGGACTATGTCAACCGATTTTTGAAACTTTTTTATAGCCAATTTGTGCCAAGGATAATTAACCCTTTCTATAACAAATTATGTGGTTTGGAAATACTATTTCCTATTCGATAAAATAGCCGTCTGATGAGGAAGTTGCTCCTCACTGGACAGCTATTATGTTATTCCAAGCTAATGCATATGTCTGCCTATGGCTAACCTGAATATACTTAACGATTCACCCGTGTTTACTTCTGCACCAAATGAACTGCGAAACCACCAAGCTCCTCGTTCAGATATATAGCAACAAGTTTATTACTCTTGTCGTATTTTTTGCTTTCTTCACTAAAGGTAAAGCCCTGTTCCTCAAGATGGAAGATGGCACGATCAATATAATTAGTCTGAATAGCAATATGTCCCTTCTGGCCAAGATAAGGTTGTTTCATTACTTCTATACCTGTACCGGCGAAGATGGAACTGTTACCTACATTCCTGACAAATCCGAATAGCTTCTCGAAGGAGGTTGCAACCTTGTCGGCCTCTTTCTCATCCGATGTATTGATACCGATATGACGAAGCTCGAAACCAAGCATCTGAGTGATAGCTTCCTTGGTTAAAGTAGTTATCTTATCAAACTCACCGGCCTTAACCAGATTATCACTAACCATCCAGCTTCCACCGCAGGCAATAATCTTGGGGAAATCTAGATACGAGGTTAGATTCTTAGCACTAATTCCACCAGTCGGCATGAATTTCATGTTGACATAGGGTGCAGACATCGCTTTAATCATGGCAAGACCACCGGCCGCTTCAGCTGGGAAGAATTTCACTACCTCAAGACCAAGCTCGATTGCAGCTTCAATGTCACTGGGGCTAGAGCATCCAGGTGTGATCGGGATATTCTTATCAACACAATAACGAACTACCTTGGGATTTAAGCCAGGGCTTACGATAAAGGTTGCACCTGCGTTCACTGCTAGATCAACCTGCTCTGTTGTGAGGACTGTCCCTGCACCAATCAGCATGTTGGGATAGGCCTTTCTCATCTGACGAATAGATTCCTCTGCAGCTGCGGTCCTAAAAGTCACCTCTGCACAGGGGAGCCCTCCTTCGCATAAAGCCTTAGCTAAGGGTACCGCATCCTTCGCATCATCTAATTTAATTACTGGAACAATACCCATTTTCTGAATTTTACTTAATACACTGTTCATCTTTATAACTCCTTCTATGAATTAGTTTCTTTATTTATAACTATTCAGAGCCCCCGAGAATCACGCAGTGGATTCGAGTGAGTCAGCGCCAAAATGGATGTATTTTATCCGTTTTGTGTGCATAGGCATCGTAAGATGCCATGTAACTGCGAAGGCACTGAACAGTTACCTTTATATATAATTGAGATACTTAATATAAATCTTTATTGTATACATATCTAGTTTAACACTTACCTATAGTGTATCTAATTAGCGATAATTGAGCTTCCACATATAACAGGATTATCCTACAGCAAAAGCTTCGCTGTGTTTGTAATAAAGCTCAATAACATGTTGTTGTTATAAATAAGACTTAATACAACACTTTCCTCTATCATTACGAAGGCATCCTGTCCAAATTTTGATCCACCGAATACAGTTAGACAAATAAATAGAACCCACACTATAACCAGACCCTGTACCAAACCTGCTGCCAAGCCTGCCAGTTTGTTGATTTGATGAATAATAGGAAGCATGCTTATTATATTCAATGCTAAGCTGATTATCCATAATATAACCAGAATTGCGATAAAGGTCAGGGCAAATGCCAACGCATTGATAATTACCCCTGTTATATATTCTGCTATGTAATCCTTTAAGTCACCCTTTCTTTCATCCATGTTTTCTACCAGGGTATCTTTGAATGATTTCGGTAAAGGTAAGCTCTTAATAAATGCTTCCTGATCAGGAGCGATCTCTTCTTTCTCCTTCAGAGATAGCATGACACCAACCTGATCATTTATTTTATCATTAATTTTTTCATTGTTTTTCAACAAATCATTAACGTATGGACTGAGCCAAACGGTAAGAATCAACGCAATAATCATTGATACCAGTGAAAATGCTGTTTTTATAAAACCTACCTTCATGCCTAATAACGCACTAATAACTATAATTCCTAATACAACAATCAACATCCAATTCATAAAATTTCTCCCCTATTCTAATAATTTTATTTCTGCTATTTCCTCAGCGCTTACCAAAATATATCGATCCAGGTGGTTAATCGGAAACATCGCTGAGATGTTAGTAGTAAAAGTATAACGGAACTTTTCCTTGCCACTTGCTTTCAGAATCTGGCAGGTCAGATTATCATAGAGAATAATCTCATCCCCTGAGATATAGATTTCTTTATAATCCAGATCCAGTTGTTGGTCCAGTACATTATTTCCCTTTAAATCATATAGGAGCAGCTGCTTGGATTCATTGGCTCCTTCAAGTACAAGACCTGTATATTTACTATTATGCAGTACACTCTTTATTACATTGTCGACAGTTTTATCTAGTATGACTGTCGGTAGCTCAGGCATGGAAAATAGTATAAATCCGTTATCCTTATAGGCACAGACCGTATCATTATCTAAGAATACTATCTCTGGTACTACGACTTCCTCTTGGTCTAAAGCAAAACCACCTGCATATCGGTTTTTAATATTTTGGCCCACTTCACCATAATTGTAAAATCCAATTTGACTAATCAGCTTTCCTCTATTAACTGACATTAATACAACTGCCAGCTTCTTTCCATCCTCTGAAAGAGCGCTGTCCATCACATATCCATCATTATTAATATGATAACCATTTTCTGCAACCACAGAACCATCCAAATAATAAAGCCAGACATAGCTCATATCACCTTCCAACATCTGGACTGCTACTACTCCTTTAGAAGCCACCTCAACATTCATGATATCAAACTCAGTATTGAATCTACCCGCCTCACCCTTACTGTTATATATAAATACTGCTTTACTCCCTCTATCGGCAACCACGACATACTTGCCACAGGTGTCTGCAATTGGATCCTGCATCTCATAAGCTCCGTTCCATAACAGGCTGCCCTTCTTATCATAGGCTACTGCACCGTCCTTACTATACCTAACCATGGAGCTATTATATTCAAGGTAGCCAACGATATTTTCCTCAGTATTCGGCTCACTACTTGCAACCTCATAATTATGATAGGTTCTATTAAATAATTTTACGAGATAAATAACCCCTACAATTACTAACACAAATAAAAGCAAGGTAAATATGAATACCTTCCTTCTGCGACTTCGTTTCTTCCGATTGCCGTAATCTCTTAATGATTGTGGATCCTTTACCATCGCCATTGTTGCTCTCTCCCATAAATTACTTTAAAGTGATTATAACTCATTTCCTAGATGATGGCACTACTTTTTTTGTTTATAAAGAGTTTCGCAAGCGAAACTCTTTATAAACAGAACGAACTTTTCTATTCTATAAAAATAGAATGTGCCGCGCAACACTGCCCCCATACACAAGGCAGTATTAGCACAGCACACAAAAAAACATTCTTAATTTATCTCAGTATGAATTATCTTATGGAACAATCAGCTTCTGCCCTATGATAATCATATCTTCATCTTCAATATTATTTAGCTCCATGATTTTTGAAATATAGTTAGCAGAATGGTACAGCTTGTAGCTGATTCCTATCAGGGAATCGCCGCTTATTACAGTATAATATTTAATCTCTGTATGAGTCTCTTCCCCAGAGTCTACTGTCTCTTCTTCAGTATTATCCTCCGACGTACTTGTCTGATCCTCGTCCTTGTCGTCTTCTTCCTTGTCGTCTTCTTCCTTGTCCTCTACTTTATTTGTCTTATCTTCTTTTACTTCCTTATCTTCTTTTTCTTCCTTATCATCACTTTCTTCTCTGTCTTCCTTATTATCTCCAACAAGCTCCTCATCTAATATTGATACCTCGTCCTTGTCAATTGGATTAACATCCCCCGACACCACATTGATATCCAAGCTTTGATTAGATGTTTTACCTCCGTCGTCAGTTTTGGCTATATTGGAAGAATCAGTTTTACCCGTAGTAGTAGCCACACCTGCAGACTTTCCTTCCTTGGTAAGATTAATCTCATCCCCAGTAAAGGCTGATTCCACCTTTGCAAGATTCGTCGATAGGGAATCCAGTGACTGCTGCATTATCTTCATCTGGTCATAGTTATTTAGCATACTTGCTGCTACAACTAGAATAATGACCGCGAGTAATGTCCCTGCTGTATACATAAGCCTCGTTACACTCTTGTTATTTTCTGCTATCGGTTTTTTGTTCTGGATAATAGTCCTTATTTCCCTTGCCACCCGATCGTCATACCCTGCCTCCTTGCTCTGGGGCTCATTATGTTCAATCATATAGTTTTGCATCTCTTCATTTTTCTCGTAATATATGTAGTAACCTTCTAGCTTAACAAGTCGATTGTTCTCGTAGAACAGGAAGGACTCCTCCTTCTCTAAATTATCAAAGGTAAGCATGGTTTTATCTTGTCCTGCAAAATTATCAACATGAGCCTTCAGAATCTTATCCTTATCCTCAAGCATATATCCAGGCCCACCTAAAAACCAACCTACAATCTCTGCTTCAGTATAGTATTTCTTGATATTCTCGTAAATAGATGTCCAGGTATCATTTGAGAATACGATTTCTTTTGAGATATCAATTCCTTCGACCTCAACTGCTCCGAACACGAATATACTGCGACAATTCTCAAGTTTTACATATCGACCAACTAAAACAGCTACTTTGCATTGAGAATAATCTTCCCCTGTTAGCTGTTTGATGAAGGTCATAACATAGTCTTCCACGTATATCTTTTTCGTTGCATTACTTTTCCCTATCTGACGTATATTCTTCGGCATTTTAAACGTAGACTGCACTTTGGCTGTTTGGTTATTATCCCCATTCTCATTGCTGTAAACTGTTTCTATCATGTTCACCGCTCCAATCCCATAACTATTATTACATAAATTTCCATTACAGTAATTATTTTATTACTGATGATATGCTATATTATCATTTCTGGGACATGCTTTTTGTCGCTTTGGGCTAATGCCTTACCATAAGTTATCATCAGTTTTCTACGTATATTTAGTAAAATCGGTAAAATTCTCATTTACAGGCCTTTATCCTTATGTAAACCATAGAAAAATAGTACTATTTTGCTTTTCAATTACATAGTTTATATGGTTTCCAATGTCTACTTTTAATGTTTCTGGTAATACTTAACCTATGAAATTTAAAAAGCTTTACAGCATAAGTTAACGGAGGTATTATGAGCATTTTCTTAAAAAGCAAAAATAGGATCACCTACTTCAATTCAAACGAGCAAAACACAGCGTATGAATTGGGGCGAGCCTTATCGGGTCTTATGATGGAACAAATCCGATCAAATAGGAGTATCGTATTTCTATGCATTGGTTCTGACCGGGCAACCGGCGACTGCCTCGGACCCATTATCGGATATAAATTATCAAGATTTAAAAAGCAACAAAATTACTATGTATATGGAACTCTGGAGGACCCGGTGCATGCCAAGAATTTGAAAGACACCGTTACTATAATAAATCAAACACATGAGGATGCTTTTATCATAGCAATCGATGCATCTTTGGGAAAATCTGATCACATCGGTTATATCACATTAGGAGAGGGGCCACTAAAACCGGGTGCCGGAGTAGATAAGGATCTACCCGCGGTAGGAGACCTCTTCATAACCGGAATCGTCAATTATTCTGGTCTTCTTGATCATATGCTATTACAGACTACAAGGCTAAATGTGGTTATGTCTTTAGCAGACCAAATCTGCCTTGGAATCAACTACTGTATCAGCCATATAACTGCATATACAGTATAGGTGGTTAGTATGTCTTCGTGTACCATAGCGAACATAGTAATATAACATAGAGAAGAGAAGGGAATACGTTCCCTTCTCTTCTCTATTGTCTTATTATAAGAATTTATATAACTTTAAAACCACTATGCTTTAGTCATGTTTTGTTTATGAAAGGCAACCGCTTCCGATATCGTAGCGGCATTTCCTGCCTGGATGATATTCGAAAGTGCTTCTAATCGATCCAGCGTCATTAGGTCTTTCCCGATATATGGTTCATATTCACTTGCTATTCGAATGGTTAGCGCCTTGATTCTATCATGTGTCAGTGAGCACTCACCGTTGATCTTCTCATACTCAGTCTTTAAACCAACCAGCTTCTCTTCGCTCCTGCCTTTAATCTCGGCTGCAATTACCTGATATGTGGTATTATCAAAAGCTAAGAGTGCTTCCTTCTTCTGCTCCGCGATATCCGCCTCTTCCTGATTAAGTTTGGCCAATTCATCATCAAAATTTTCCAGACCATAGGTGCTATCATCTCGGTCTTTGCTGATATTGCTCTTAATAACTTTTATCTTCTTATTATTTATTCTCAGTTGAGAACGTAATCCCCTTACCTGCTTCATATCGTCCGGGTGCTTGTCCTTCGTATGGTTACCTATCAACAGATAAATCCCTCCAAAGAAAATGACTATCGCTATATAAATCAGAATCAGATACAAAATCCTTTCCACGGGAAGAGCAAAGAAATATATACTGCAGGGTATAATTAATAACGTCAATAGTAGCGTGCAAAAGATAATCAGTATATCCTCGGGATGCTTCGGAAAATAAAGTGCATAGAATAATCTAGTATTGCAGTACGAAGGAACATGCTTTTGTTTGAAGACTGTTTTCGCCTCAAGCTTCAATCTGTTGTTCTCTTCCTTTAAGTAAGCAGTCTCTTCACTGATTCTCTCTGATACCTTTCGGTCTCTACTCTTGTCACGTTTATCCTTAATCTTTTTAATTCGAGATTCTGTCTTATCCATTTGTTTGTCAAATGCATCCTCGATCTCCTGCCTACGTTTCTTCGTGGTAGATGCAATCTCTTCTGTCACTGTCTTCTCAACAACCTGAATACTCTTTTCGAGCTTTTGCTCATCTGAAACTAGATTCTCATGCTTTACTTGATATCCATTAAGCTCTAATATATTCTCCTTAATTACGTTTAATTCCTCTAACCCACCGGATAAAAGATTATTGCCGTCCATTACTATCCCCCCTCGTTTGTTCTTCTATTAAGATTTTACTCTTTTTCCCCAGTATAATCAAGTATTTGCGACTAAGCCCATGAGATTATTTATGATATTAATAATCATGACATAAATAGACCTTTCCTGCCATGTTAATGTACATAAAGACGAGCAACTGTTCACTAATATCAAGTGAATAGTTGCTCATTTGTCATTATAATCTGTTGTCCATATCAGATTAATTACTCTGCAATCAGTTTATCCTTCTTATATATATGCTCCACAAGCCATGTGGTTAGAAATTCCAATAATTCTAGGAGAGATTCCTTCTGATTTTCATCAATAGTATCAGACTGATACTCGTTTAATTTCTCAATAAAATCATTATGAGCAACCTTCTGTGATAGAATTCTCTTGTAACCTACACTATTCATATAGGACTCTTCATGATCAAAATGGTATTTTGTATAATCCTTTAATTCATTGACTACCTCAATTATATAGTCGTACTTATCTGGTATAAAATCATCTGTTAATAAATTATAGGCAGTATTAGCAATCTCAAATAATTTGCTATGCTCCTGGTCAATAAAATCAATCCCCGTAAAATATTCCGGCTTCATCTCATACATAGTAGTCTCTCCTGTTCTTACGTAGCTTCGAATTGCTATTATCAGTATCTAAAAGTATATATTGATTCTAGCATACAGGAATTCTTAATTCAATATAGAATCAAGAATTATTACTATTATTATATATATTATCTCAAACTGTTGTCGATTACAGCATTATTCGAACTCAAGTAAATACATTAATTCATCTCTATATCCTCACTTATTCTATCGTATTCATTCTATTTCACCCAACAAATTCTCTTAAAAATCTTATATGTTAAACACATCAATTTCCTCTATCTGTATCAACTTATCACCTCGAAAAGACAGCTTAACAATCCATGGCATTATGGGTTGTATTCTTCGGAAATCAACATAACCAAATGTTGGCTTATAGTAATTTATTATTGTACTGAGTGCTGTTCCATGACTACCGATAACTATATTTCTATCTTTTTGCTCACTTAATACCTGCCTTAACGCGTTAATATTACGGTTTTGGACTTCTCTTAAACACTCACCATCAGAAAGCATATAATCAAAATCACTCCACTGCATTTCAGTGAACTTATTGAAGTCTTCTATCCAAACATTATCTACCTTTCTTTCGCGAAAATCTTCAACAGCAATAATTGAATGCTCAAATGATTCTGCAAAATCTTTTACTGTTTCTATTGCTCTCAAAAACGGACTTGATAGAACGATATCTATGTTTTTATCACTTAAATAATCTGTAACTAATTTACTATCTTCTTTTCCTCTATGTGTTAATGGCCGTTCCATATCATTATGGTTTGTATAATCAGGTTCTGCATGCCTAACAAAATATACGGTTGTCATATCTTACCTCATTTCTACGCCGCCTTTTGCACATCCTATAATTTCAGTTTGAACAATCTCAAATCCGGCAGACTTCGCCAGCTCAATAGAAGCGCTATTCTGACTATCTACTATATATACAGGCACTATGCCTTCTGATTCACACATTGAAATTATTCTGTATAATAGCTCTCTCGCATAACCTTTGCGTCTATACTTTTCATTCGTCCAAACGACTATGTTGCCATACCCATAATCAATGTTTGATACCTTGCAATAGGATACGATATTTCCACTATCTCTAATGACGTATTTCTTATATTCACTTATATATTCCACTGCTTGACTCCGTAAAACATTTGCATAAGCTTTGTTCCTATTCAGCGTCATTCGGTACATCATGCTGATACGATATCCCGTTTCGTGTAACTGACCTAATTGCAGAATGTCTTCAAAGGGACAATCAATAATGGCAGTACAAATATTATTTATTATATTTGCAGATATTGACGGTGATACTGAGACAATCCGTTTACCACTATAATCCGTTATAATGATTTTATACGCAAAATTTCTGTTTAATAGTGTGTCTCTATCAGGGGACGGACACACCAGACAATTAAATATTTCCCTCCCTGCATCAAGTGCTAAATACCTCGAATAATACTTGGCAAACATTCATCTCTCCCAGTCTTAATTTTTTCTCTTTCCTTGCTTAATTTCTATAAAGTATTTAGAATACTATCTGAAAATTCCTTTGAAATGAATCTACTCGGTGGAATATGAATCAGTATGGCGTTTCGCTCATATTTTTCAAGCATATAATAATAAGCCTCATTGCAAAGATAATGAGTATGATTATTAGAAGTCGAACAGCAAATTCCATTAGTCATCAATCTTCCTACTATTTCATTTGATTTTATAGCTGTATAAAGTGCTCTGCCATCTTTTTGAGCACATTCTTCAATACGAACTGAATTTCTTAATGTCTTATCTAAGCCAAACATATAGACCTTATCATAGCTTTGACGTAGATTTTCTATATCATTTCGTAATCCACTAAATGAATTTGTCAAAAATAATTTCTCACCAGAGAATTGACTGACAAGTATATAGGAGGAATTCCTTGCTCCTTTAAAACCAGTATATAATGTTGCCATCCTTCATCACTCCGTTTTATAATTACTATTATAGCCAAATCCCTATATTACTCGAAATCCCTATATTACTCGAAATCCTTATACATTAAACTCGGTTGAATTCCTGTATTGTTTTGATATTTTCCACTCTTATACAAGTCATAATCCCCTTCTATATCATGATAATAGATTTGGCATATCTCGATATTAGGATACAATATTATGGGTTGTACGCAAAATATTTCCAATGTCCAATACCCAGCAAAGCCAATATCTCCAAATCCTGCGGTTACATGAATGAACAAGCCCAACCTCCCTGTTGAAGAGCGCCCTTCAAGCATTGGCACATACTTATCCGTGCTTGTAAATTCATTAGTTCTCCCTAAGTACAATATATTTGGTTTTAATAGTAGGCCTTCTTCAGGTATGCAAATTTTAGTTGTAGCATTAGGTTTTTTCATATCAAGAATCTCATTATTATAGACTAATAATTCATTTGCCAATGATAAATTATAGCTATTCGGATTTATCCTGTTTTTATCAAAGGGCTCAATAATAATTTCTTTCCCCATACGTTTTTGGATTTCTTTCCCTGATAATATCATTAGTTTATCTCTCCTTTGGCTCTTCCATAATATGTTGTCAAAATCATACATTCTTGTTTATTTATAAAAATCAGACGATATTATACCATAATAGCAAACATTCCTATACCCTAACTCATAATGATTATAATTTCTTAAAACCCCTTCTAACAAGAATCCGCTTTTCTCTAAAACTCTACAGGATGCCGTATTTATCTGCAATACCAGTGCTTCCACTCTTTCTAATCTCAAGCCTTCAAAGGCATACTTCACTATATCTCTCGTGATTTCTGTAGCATACCCTTTATTCCAATACTGTGGTAACAGATTATATCCAATTACGCATCTATTAGCATTGGGATTATATCCAATAATTCCTGCCTCACCTATAAATTCATTTCCATCCTTTTTATGTAATGCCATAAACGTATATTTTCCTGAAGCTCTATC
>DATESP010000067.1:0-22327 GCA_035270645.1 Mobilitalea sp.
AACAATTGACAGCTTCGACAGAAACGAGGTCAAACTTCTATATGGAAACAATTAAAATATTATGCTATACTATTTGAGAGAGTTTGATTGGAATAATAGCTTGTGAAACTGATTGTACTTAGGGAAGGGATTCATATGCTTGAATTGCTAAAACGTATTATAAGAAAAAATCGTGTAATTTCAATTGCTGCAATCATCAGTATTACTGCTGGAGTTGTTATTACATTGATTGGCATGACCTTTTATAAAAACCGTATTGCGAGTTTTGCAGCCTCCGACACGGTAAATTATCATAATTATCAGGCCCATTATGCAATTATTTCTGAAGAATCGGATGCAACCTTTTGGGAGGCAATTTATCAAGGAGCCTTAAACATGGGCAAGGAACAAGATATTTATGTTGAGAAGATAGGAAGTAGTCTTTCTGTTTCATATTCATTGGAGGATATGATGAGGATTGCAATTTCCTCTAAGGTGGACGGCATAATTATTGAACCGAATGGAAAAGAGAGCATAATTGAGCTGATTAATGAGGCTGAAGAACTAGGAATTCCGGTTATCACAGTACTAAAGGATGCACCAGAAAGTCACCGAAGGAGCTTTGTTGGAATTAATAGTTATAACCAAGGGCAAACCTATGGCAAGCAAGTTCTTGAAGTGGTAGGCGAAGGAAAGAAAAAGGTGACTGTCCTTTTAAATACCGACGATTCGGATACAACGCAAAACACGATATACTCCAATATTTCTGAAATGGTAGGGAATGCTGATGTCGAGCTTGAATCAGCTACAGTAAGCTCACAGAGTATATTTGGTTCTGTTGAGGATATTCGTAATATTATCATGGATCAAGAGAATCCACCAGAGGTATTGGTGTGTCTCACTGCAGTTGATACCTATTCCGCCTATAATGCAGTTGTTGATTATAATAAAGCTGGGGTTATTGATATTATTGGATATTATGACTCGGATTTAATTCTAACTGGCATAGAAATGGATAATATCCATTCGACAATGACCATTGATGCAAAAAAGATGGGCGCTTATTGTGTAGAAGCATTATCTGAATACAGGCAGACTGGACAAGTTAGCGACTATTTTTCGGTTGATATCAGTGTAATAAATTATGATAATATTCGGGAATATCGCAAAATGAAGAGTATAGCAGGAAAAGAAAAGCAAAAGTAAGCCTGCAATCTGCTATATAATCTGAGAACTCTTTGAGTGAGGGGCAGTCTATGAAGAATAAAGCAAAAAAGGGATCCATACGGCTAAGACTGGTTTTAGTATTTGCATTTACTACGGGAGTTGTATTCTTCGCCAATATGTTCATGTACTATAATATCAATAAATCTATAAGTACGATAGATGAGGTATATGTTAGTAATGTTGGACTAAATGATCTATTAAATTCCCTAGATGATCTGCATAACTTTGTATTTGAATATCTTAATACGAAAACCACAGACTCATTAGAGAATTACTATCGTAGCGATCAGAAATACAGGAACTTAATCGACGGCCTGAAGGGTGAAATAACGGATAATGAGATGTTGATTATGCAGAAGAACATCAAGAATATGTCAGAATCATATCTTGATCTGCTAGATAGGACAGTTGATGCAAAACGAGGCAGGAACCTCGAGCGGGTTAATGTTAATTATGAAGATGCCACGAAAATGTACGATTATATAAGTACATATATTAATAATCTAAATACTGAGCAATTTAAATATAATTCCAATAACTATGAGCTACTTCGGATGTCATTAGGGTATTTGGAAGTAATCAGTACTTCTGTCCTACTGATAATTATGGTGTTCAATGTGGTATTAATTGTTATTGTGACAAGAAGTATTACAGGACCTCTGATGAAGCTTACAGAAGCAGCCAATGAGATAGCTGCTGGTAATTTTGAGGTGGATCTGGTAGAGGTAAATTCCTCAGACGAAGTGGAGATAGTGACAAAAGCTTTTAATACTATGACAATCAGTATCCATCAATATATTATGAAGACGAAAGAAAGTATGGAACTGGAAAGTAGAATGAAGGAAAAAGAGCTGATGATGACAAACCATCTAAAGGATGCCCAGCTCAAATATCTTCAGGCACAAATTAACCCTCATTTTTTATTCAATACTTTAAATGCCGGAGCTCAGTTGGCTATGATGGAGGGAGCCGATAAAACCTGCCTTTTTATTGAGAATATGGCTGATTTCTTTAGGTTTAATATGAAGAGCTTTGATCAGGATTCTACTATTAGAGATGAAATTAAACTGGTAGATAGTTATATCTATATACTGAATGTACGTTTTTCCGGAGGGATTCATTTTTACAAAGATATCGATGAAAGCGTACTCGATATAAGGGTGCCTAGTATGATACTACAGCCTGTTGTAGAGAATTCAGTGAATTATGGTATCAGGGATATTGATTATGAGGGAGAGATAAACCTAGTCGTAGATCAGGAAGAAGACTATATTGACATTACAATCTCCGATAACGGAGCAGGGATGGAGCAAAGCACCATCGACAGGATAATGAAGATAAGTATCGAAAATGGCTCAGTAGCCAGAGAAGTAAACATAACGAAGGATTCTAACGGAATCGGACTGGGTAATGTAATAAAACGTCTCCGAATATATTATGATGTCGACGAAATATTTGAAATCCAGAGCGAAGGAAGGTATATGGGAACGCAGGTTACCATTCGAATACCTAAGCATAAGGCTATAGCCACAAACACGAAATAAAGACATAGATTAGCGATTTCACACGGCAACTTTGTGCCAGCAGAGTACATAAGTTTGCAGATTATGAAGAAAGGCAGGGTTATTGTTATGTATAAAATTTTGTTGGCTGATGACGAAGGTATTGTAATCGATTCACTTAAATTTATTATTGAGAAGCATTTCAAAGATATCTGTACTGTCGAGTATGCAACGACGGGCAGAAGTGTAATCGAACTTGCTGAAAAATTCAAACCAGATATCGCTATTATGGATATCCAGATGCCAGGTATCAATGGAATTGATGCTATGAAAGAAATCAGGAAGACGAACAATACGATTATTTTTATTGTTATGACAGCATTTGATAAGTTTAATTATGCTAAAGAAGCAATTAATCTTGGCGTTATGGAATACCTTACCAAGCCAGTCAACCAAACTGTAGTAATTCAAGTATTACAAAAAGCCATGGATATCATTGAGGTGGAACGTAATAAGAGAAGTAATGACCTCTTAATTCGTGAGAAGCTGGAGATTGTTCTTCCTATTATTGAAGGTGATTTTATCTATGCAATATTATCAGGGGATGACTACAGTAGAGAGAAAGATAATTTCTGTAATCTGCTAGGTGTTAGGGAAGAGCATGGTATGATTATGGTTATGGAATTCGGCGATTCTCTGGTGGAAGGAACCCTAACTAATCCGGTAGGTATTAGTGTAAAAGCGCAGTCCTTCTACACAACTATCAGGGAAAGCCTGAAGGAAGAACTATCTTGTGTAGTCGGGCCAATCATGGTAAATAAGATAGTAGCATTTCTGCCCAGTGATAAGCCACAGCTGGAATATGATGACCGTACCAAGCTGATTGAAAAGGCGAGACGGCTGATTAGGGATCTAACCAGTAGAATTGATGTCCAGTTTAAGATTGGAATAGGATCAGTTACACCGATACACCGACTCGGTGATTCATATAAAGAGGCAGTCAGTGCAGTAAGGAATAGTAAGGGCAGAGTTGCTCATGTTAAGGACCTTCCAATTGGCTGTGAATATGAAGAAAATTATCCTATTGATACGGAAAGCTCCTTGTTTGAACGTATTGAGAGAGGTGACCTTGAAGGTACTAAGAGAGATGCAAATATCTTTTTTGATTGGATGGTTGAACATTATCCAGAGTGTGAAATGGATATAAAACTTAAGGTTTTGGAATTTATATTGTTTGCTGAGCAGAAAGCATTCTTAAGCGGAGGAATGACATATTACTTTCGGTACCGGAAGGATTATCTAGCAACAGTAATACAAACCAATAATTATGAGCAGCTAAGAAAATGGTTTATTGATAAGGTAACCGAAGCTTGTAGAAACATTCTAATGAAAAAAGAAGAACAAGCAAGCGGCGTCATTAATAAGTCAAAAGCCTATATTGAGGAGAATTATCATAGGGATATTTCACTCGATGATGTATCCAGATATGCGGATATAAGCCCATATTATTTTAGCAAATTATTTAAGGAAGAGACAGGAGAGAACTTCATAGAGTATCTGACTAACATTAGAATTGAACAAGCGAAAAAATTATTGCAGAATAGAGATATGAGTATAAAAACCATCTGTGCTGACACAGGCTACAGCGACCCAAATTACTTCAGCCGAATCTTCAAGAAACAAGTCGGGGTTACTCCGACTGAGTATAGGGAGAAATTAGGCTAAAATTAATTTATAAGCGTTCATTAATATTATTGTCTCTTGAGTGAGAAAGTCATATGTTTTATCACATAAAGAGGCAATATATCAAGAAAGGAATGGTTATTATGATTAAAAAGTTGGGAACTGTCATTATCATTTGCTTTGTTGTTATTACTGGACTAACTGGATGCAGGAAGAATAACGTAGTAACTAATGAAACCGGTGAAATCGAGAAGAACATTCAGATTGGCTTATCCTTTGATTCCTTTGTTATTGAGAGATGGCAGAGAGATAGGGATGTCTTTGTATTTACAGCTGGTGAACTGGGGGCAGAGGTAAATGTACAAAACGCAAATGGGGATGTGGAAAAGCAGATATCTCAGATTGAATACTTCATCGATAAGAAAATGGACGCAATCGTGGTAATTGCAGTTGATTCTGAGGCCTGCAGTGACGTTTTGAAGAAGGCTAAGGAGGCAGGAATTGCTATAATAGCATATGACCGTCTTCTACGCAATTCGAATGCTGATCTCTATATATCCTTTGATAATGAAGAGGTAGGAAGGCTTATGGCACAGTGTTTAGCTGATAATATCACTAGCGATGGCGATATTATTGCCATCTTCGGACCGACGACTGATAATAATGTGCAGCTTGTGGAACAGGGTTTTCGTGATGTAATGGAGCGAAATAGTCTAAATATAATTTACTCTGTGAATGCGACCGGATGGCTGGCTGAGGAGGGCTATTATGCCGTGAATAAAGCACTGACAATAACCGATAAAATTGATGGTGTATTTTGCGGAAATGATAATATAGCAACAGAGGTTGTTCGGGCGCTTTCAGAGAACCGCATGGCTGGTAACATCATCGTAACAGGTCAGGATGCGGAACTGGTAGCTTGTCAGAGAATTGTGGAAGGAACGCAGACAATGACGGTGTATAAACCCGTAGATAAGTTGGCGAAAGCAGCAGCAGAGTATGCTGTTAAGCTGGCCAAGGGTGAAACAATCGATGTGGGCACCACCATAAATGATGGCTCGAAAGAAATACCTTATGTCAAATTGGAGCCTATCGCTGTCAACAAGGACAACATAGATAAGATTATCATTGATGGTGGCTTTCAGAGCGAGGAAGATGTATATCTAAACGTACCATATAAGATAGTGGAATAGTAGAACTTTCTACTAAGAGAGCCACTTTCATATTCGATAATTAGAGGAATCAGTACATAATTTATAGTAAATTCTTGGTATCCTTGTAGCATAATATTGCTACGGTTTTGGTTTTTGGCCATCTGATAAGCTTGTCAAATATGAAAATGTACAGTATCTTGCAAGTTAGTCCTATTTTATATGTGATATATTGGTGTTGTAGTACTAATAGATGCACAATAAAGGGAGGATTTATAGTATGAAAAAAAGATTATTAGGTTTAATGCTTTGCATCATGATGATTTCATCTCTGTTCGCCGCATGCGGCAAAAAGGATGAGGAAACCGTTGCTAAGAATGATACAAAGAAAGAAGATACAAAGAAAGAAGATACAAAGAAGGAAGAAGTAAAGACGGACGAAGTTAAGAAGATTGGTGTAGCAATGCCTACCAAGGATTTGCAGCGTTGGAACCAGGATGGCGCTAACATGAAGACGCAGTTAGAAGCAGCTGGCTATGAGGTAGATCTTCAGTATGCTAATAACGAAGTTGCTCAGCAGGTTTCACAGATTGAGAACATGATAACTAATGGCGTTGATGCTCTTGTAATTGCATCTATCGATGGAGGTTCCTTAGGAACAGTACTAGCAGATGCTAAGAAAGCTAACATTGCAGTTATTGCTTATGATCGTCTGATTATGGAAACCGATGCAGTTACCTATTATGCAACCTTTGATAACTATATGGTTGGTACTATCCAGGGACAGTATATTGTTGATACTTTAGATTTAGAGAACCAGGATGGTCCTTTCAATATTGAATTATTCACCGGTTCACCCGATGATAATAATGCTCGTTACTTCTTTGGCGGTGCGATGGATGTCTTAACGCCTTATATCGACAATGGTAAATTAAATGTTGTATCCGGGCAAAAGGCATTTGAAGAGGTTGCTACTCTGAACTGGTCAACGGAAGAAGCTCAGAAGCGTATGGAAAATCTTATCACAGCTAACTACACAGACGGAACCAAGTTAGATGTTGTTTGTTCCTCCAATGACTCCTGTGCTATCGGTATCACTAATGCATTAGTAAATGCAGGCTTTACCGCAGATAATTTCCCGATCATAACCGGTCAGGATTGTGATATCACATCTACAAAGAACATTATTGCAGGAATACAGTCCATGTCTATCTTTAAGGATACCCGTGATTTGGCAGCTAAGGTTGTTGAGATGGTTGACGCTATCATGAAGGGTACAGAAGTTCCCGTTAATGATACAAAGACTTATGATAATGGTGTAGGCATCGTTCCTACATATCAATGCGCACCTGTATTCGCTGATATCAATAATTATGAAGAATTATTGATTGATTCCGGATACTACACAGCAGATCAGTTAAAGTAATTACAATATAAACTATGATTAGGGTGTTGCAGGAGCAGGTTTTTCCTGCAACACCCTTAATCTTATGTGAGGACCTCCATATAACAAGGAACATTTATATAAAGAGAAGAGATTGCAGATGGAATGCATAAATAGGAGGAGGATTTCTATTGGCTGCCATATTATTGGAAATGAAAAATATAACCAAGCGATTTCCCGGTGTTAAGGCGTTGGATGATGTAAACCTTCAAATCAAAGAGGGTGAAATTCATGCATTGGTAGGAGAGAACGGTGCCGGTAAATCAACCTTGATGAATGTGCTAAGTGGTATCTATCCCTATGGAAGTTATGATGGTGAGATTTTATATCAGGGAGAAGAGTGTAGATTTAATGAAATCAAGAACAGCGAGAGTAAGGGGATTGTAATTATCCATCAAGAGCTGGCTCTGGTTCCATATATGACAATTGGGGAGAATATGTATCTTGGGAATGAGTGTGGAACTAAGATAAGTATCAATTGGGATGAGACATTTTCGAAATCAAATGAGCTATTAAAAACAGTAGGCTTGAGGGAGTCATCAAGAACACTAATTAAGGATATTGGTGTTGGTAAACAGCAATTGGTTGAGATTGCCAAGGCTTTATCTAAAAACGTTAAATTGCTTATTTTAGATGAACCGACAGCTTCACTAAATGAAGCTGATTCAAGAAAACTACTAGATCTTTTATTACAATTTAAGAAAACTGGATTAACATCGATTATTATATCTCATAAATTGAATGAGATTTCATATGTTGCAGATAGGATAACGATACTCAGAGATGGATCAACTATTGAGACACTGGATAAGAGCATCGACGAAATCAGTGAGGAACGAATTATTAAGGGCATGGTTGGTCGTGCTATTACGGACCGGTTCCCTAAGAGGGATAAGACTGTCTTAGGAGAGATCGGGCTTGAGGTAAAGGATTGGACTGTATATCATCCATCGATTATCGGGCGAAGGGTGGTTGACAATGTATCAATAAATGTCCGTAAGGGAGAGGTGGTAGGAATCGCCGGACTTATGGGCGCGGGTCGTACAGAGCTGGCTCTTAGTATATTTGGAAGAAGCTATGGTATCAATATCTCGGGTGCATTAATTGTTAACGGAGTGGAAGTTAAACTAAAAAATGCTAGACAGGCAATTAATAGAAAGATTGCTTATATTACCGAGGATCGTAAGGGTGATGGACTTGTATTATCAAATCCAATTCGTGTAAATACGACATTGGCTAAGATGGATAAGGTAAGTACCCGAGGAATCATTGACAAGGATCTTGAAATCCTATCGGCTGAGGAATATATCAGTAAATTAAAGACGAAGTGTACCTCCAGAGAGCAAATAGTTGGAAACCTAAGTGGAGGTAATCAACAGAAGATTCTGGTCAGCAAATGGATGTTTGCAGATCCTGATATTATGATTCTGGATGAACCGACAAGGGGTATTGATGTCGGGGCAAAATATGAGATATATTGCATCATTAACCAATTGGTCTCTGAGGGAAAGTCAATTCTCTTAATTTCCTCCGAATTGCCTGAACTGCTTGGCATGTGTGACCGAATCTACATTATGAATGAAGGCAAAATGGTTGGTGAGGTATCTCATGAAGATGCAACACAGGAATATATTATGGGTCGTATATTACAGTCGAGTAAAGGAGTATAACAATGGATAGAGTAAAGGAAAACTTAAAAAAGAATACAATGCTGATAGCACTTATTATCATAACGATATATTTTGCCATAGGCACAGATGGTAACATGCTGTTACCTCGAAACATATCAAATCTTATTGCACAGAATGGATATGTAGTTGTATTAGCCGTTGGTATGCTTATGTGTATTTTAACGGGTGGTAATATCGACTTATCTGTTGGCTCCGTAGTATGCTTAGTGGGAGCAATAGCAGGAAAGCTAATAGTTACGATGAAGTTTAACATTTTTTTGTCCATCCTTATATGTCTTGTGGTTGGAATACTAATTGGAGTGTGGCAAGGATATTGGATAGCATACGTACGTATACCCGCTTTTATAGTTACACTCGCCGGAATGCTTATATGGAAAGGTGTCGCTCTGATTGTTTTAGATGGATTGACGATTAATCCATTTCCTGCGAAGTACCTAAACCTTTTTAACAGCTTTGTTCCGGATTCCTTTGCAGGTAAATATAATGTTGTTAGTCTTATAATCGGTATTGCTTGCAGCCTCTGTTTTATTGCTATACAGATAATTGGGCAGATTAATAAGAAAAGAAAAGGCTATCAGCTTGATAATCTGTTAATTCTTATCTTAAAAACCATAGCAATATGCA
Organism: Mobilitalea sp.; assembly: GCA_035270645.1. Taxonomy (GTDB): domain Bacteria; phylum Bacillota; class Clostridia; order Lachnospirales; family Lachnospiraceae; genus Mobilitalea. Next base: position 9,302 of record DATESP010000067.1, read on the forward strand.
CTATAATTATTGCACTAACACATACCCTTGCAAAACATAATGGCTTCCCGGTTCTGTTATTCATATTAGGTGTTGTAGTCCTGGCTTATGCTTATTTCACAAGCAAATCAGTACCCGGACGTTATCTATATGCAATGGGTGGAAATGAGAAGGCTGCTAAGCTTAGTGGTATCAATACGAATGGTGTATTATTCTTCGCTTATGTAAATATGGCATTTTTAAGTGCTGTAGCAGCGTTAATCTGTGTTGCCCGTTTTAATTCAGCATCTCCTAATGCAGGTGTTAGCTATGAAATGGATGCAATCGGTTCATGTTTCATCGGTGGTGCCTCGGCCTATGGCGGAATCGGTACTGTATCCGGAGTTGTAATAGGTGCAATTTTCATGGGTGTTATCAATAACGGTATGTCCATGATGAGTATTGATTCTAACGTTCAAAAGGTTATAAAGGGATCGGTATTATTGGCTGCTGTTATATTTGATGTATTATCAAAGAAGAGAAGTAGAACAGCATAAATTTAGTTTATATGAAGGTAAACTTTTAATGGGTATAGCGATTTGTTGGAAGTTTATCAATATCATCATAATATCTCCTTTTTACAGAGGGATGATACTGCTTATAGCATGAATGCTATCCAAACCCTGGATAAGTCGTGCTAAGAGCAGTGCCATCCCTCTGTTATTTTTCTGCTGGACGTGGAGAGAATTGTCTAGTAAAATAACTAATGTTAACTGTTCAATATCTTCACAGTTGTATTTGTACTCCTAAATAGATACACACATACATCTTGGAGCTAAACACTCGAATCAGCTTAGTAATTCTTGGGGTTTTGAATAGTAACATACAATTATACAATACTTATAGTAGTAGACTAGGAGGTTGAATATATGTTGAGCGATGAACTAAACAATTTAGATACGGATTTGAAGGAACTGTTTGTTAACGAGAAATACAATGAGATAATGGATTTACTAGGGGATATTTCGGATTTGTCAGTAAAGGAGTTATCAGGCCATAACTGGACTATTATTAAGAAATATTATGATACTGAGAAATTTGATTTGCTGAAGCAGCATATAAAATATGTAGCCTATACCTGCTTTCTGGTTGAATATGCCTATAAGAGGAAAATCATAGGAGAGGATGCATTTGGTATCATGATGCAAATATATAATGATATCAGCAAATTAAATAAGCGATAGAAGAAGTAAGCTACTCACATGTTTTGCTGGAATATATGTCTGCCTGTGGCTGAAGGCATATGATTGACAAAACATATATTAACTTGTAAAATGTGCTACATAGTACATTATAAGTGAAATATTAATAATATATTTAGAGTATACTGAACGAAGGTGAGGTAAGATAATGAAGTTGATTATCCCTGATGGCTATAAGCCAGAGCTAGATATCAAAGAAACTGAAATAGGAATTAAATATGTTAAGGATTATTTTGAGAGGGAATTATCAAAACAGCTTAAGCTGACCAGAGTGTCGGCACCGTTATTCGTTAAGCCCGAGTCGGGTCTCAATGATAATCTCAATGGTGTGGAGAGGCCAGTTAGCTTTGGCATAAAAGAGCAGGATGAAGCGATTGTGGAAATTGTACATTCATTGGCTAAGTGGAAGAGACAAGCTCTTAAGCGTTATAACTTCCATAATGGCGAGGGTCTATATACTGATATGAGTGCAATACGTAGAGACGAGGAGACGGATAATATACATTCCCTCTATGTGGATCAATGGGACTGGGAGAGAATTATAGATAAGAAGGAACGTAATCTGGATACCTTAATGAACAATGTTGAGCATGTCTATATCGCTCTTAAGAACACCGAAAAATATATATCTGAAAAATATGATTATATTGGGGAGATACTTCCGGAGAAGATTACCTTTGTGACCTCACAAGAGCTAGAGGATAGATATCCAACGCTCAGTTCCAAGGACAGAGAGTATATGATTGCTAAGGAAGCAGGAGCTGTCTTTATCATGCAGATTGGAGGTGCCTTGAATTCGGGTGAACGTCATGATGGAAGAGCACCGGATTATGATGATTGGATGCTGAACGGCGATATTATCGTTTATTATCCTCAACTTGATATTGCCCTGGAGCTATCCTCTATGGGAATCCGTGTTGACGAGGAATCTTTACAAAAACAACTGGAAATAAGTGGTTGCATAGAACGCGCCAAGCTTCCATTCCAAAAAGCTTTATTAATGGGAGAACTGCCCTATACCATCGGAGGTGGCATCGGACAGTCAAGAATATGTATGTTCTATCTCCGCAAGGCACATATCGGCGAAGTACAATCTTCGGTGTGGCCAGAGGATGTTATGGCAGAAGCGGATAGAAGAGGAATTCCTCTTTTATAATATAGTAAGGAAGTGATATCATATGATCAGTCTATTTCTCATACGTCATGGAAGACAAAACAGTATCTTATGTAATGTGGATGTAGAACTCTCCTTAGAGGGGAGAGCACAGGCAGAGCTATTAAGGGACCGCCTGTTTAATTATAATATTGATGCGATTTATACTAGCAATCTGATTCGTGCTAGGCAGACTGCGGATATAATTAACCAGAAGCTTAAGCTTCCAATTGAAATAAGAGAGAATCTTAAGGAGATATCCTTCGGATTACTTACTGGAATGACGGAACAGAAAATTGATGAAGACTTTTCGGCGTTTAAAAAAGAACAACAAAAACACCTGGAGGATATTTCATATCCAGGTGGTGAAAATGGAAGTTCAGTTTATGAAAGGGCAATGCCGGTTATTCGAGATATACTTCAAACCGGTCACAAGAACATTGCGATAGCTACTCATGGTGGAGTTATCAGAGTGCTTCTTGCTGAGCTATTTGGTAAGAGCCAGGCTAAACGTTTTTTATTTGCAGCCTCTCTGGAGAATACAAGTATCACACATTTGCTTTATAATCCTGTATTTGATCGCTTTTATTTAGAACGGTTTAATGACTATGCCCATCTGGAGAATCATCCAGAGTTATTAAGAAAAAATTGGTAGCAGGAATCCTAACCTTTAAGTGCGTTGAATTTTAACCAGAGTGCTACAGCATCTGCATTGTTACGATCAATAATTAGATCTGCCCTATCCTTTAATTCTGGCACAGCATTAGCTACCGCTATCTTATAGTCACTGGCTTCAAAGAGGGGAAAATCATTGCGGTTATCACCGAAGCACACGATAGAGTCAACTCCTAGGTAGGATCTTAAATACTCAGTAGCATGGTACTTGGAGGCTTTATTGCTGAAGAACTCTAGGTACCACATATCAGGGGAGTAATTATCCTTATACATAACACAATTTAAATCCTTTGACTTCTCAAGTAATGGATAAATTCGATCCAGATTCTCCTTAAAATCCATCAAAGTAAAATAAATCAGAGGTTCACCTGCCAGGGAAGCAAAGTCATCTACCTGAGTGAAGGGCTTTTTGTATAATTTGACTCGTTCATCGTGGAAATCCCGTAATGCTTTATTACTTAGATCCTCATAATAGGTATTCATCTCGCCATCCTTCATGGTATATGCAAAGCCCTTTAGCTTTTGACTATCTATGACGGACATCAGAAGCTCTGTACTGGCATCATTGAAGGTCTCAACCTTGAGATACTCATCTTTACCCAAATCATATATACATACCCCATTCATGAGTATAATTGGTAGGTTAATCGAAAGCTCTTTTAAAATTGGCTTTACAGAGGCAATACTTCTTGCAGTAGCTATTGTAAAGTTAACTCCCTGATCTATCAACTCATTTAAAATGGTTATAGTGCGTCTGGAAAGCTGGGCATTCGGATGGAGAAGAGTTCCATCCAAATCTGTAATAAATAGTTTTTTCATAAAGTCCGTTATCCTCCTAATAGTTTGGAAGATTAGCTTCCATCACTTCATAGCTTTCAATCATTCGATCAGTCCATTGGTCAAATTCGGGATCTTCATTCTGTAATTCAGGATGACTAAGAATATATTTGAGAGTTCTTCTGACTCCCTGATCGAAGCGGACAGTAGCTGAATATTCCGGTACCAGCCTCTTGACCTTACTATTATCAAAAATAACTGTATGCATCTTGTCACCCATAAGACCACCTTCGAGGTCCTTATATGCTTTCATAAGGGTGTCAGTAGGAATGTGTACGATATTAGGCTTTGTGTTAAGGGCTGAGCCAATAATCTCATAAATTTGGTTCCAGGAAAGACATTCATCAGAGGTGATTTGGACAGTCTCACCTATGGCATGAGTGTTACCCATTAAGCCGACAAAAGCCTTGGCAAAATCCGTATTATGAGTCAGGGTCCACAGAGAACTTCCATCACCATGTACGATAACCTTTTTACCCTTTATCATACGGTTGATTACACTGAAGCTGCCATTTCTGCCATGAACGGCCAACGGCACATCAAAATCTCCATAGGTATGGCTCGGGCGAATTATTGTAATAGGGAAACCATTTTCTCGATATTCCTTGATTAGATACTCTTCACAGGCAATTTTGTTGCGAGAATATTGCCAATAGGGATTATATAGGGGAGTGCTCTCTGTAATAAGGGGACTTGAGAGTGGCTTCTGATATGCAGAGGCTGAGCTGATGAAGATAAACTGCTTTGTTATTCCTGCAAATAACCTTACATCCCTCTTTATTGCTTCGGTATCGAAGGCAATAAAATCTGCCACAACATCAAAGCTCATATCCTTAAGCTTTTCTTTTACATCCACCTCATTATTAATATCAGCCTGAATCAATTTTACACCTTCAGGTACCTGCTCTGTCCTGTTTCCACGGTTCAAAAGATAAAGCTCAAATCCTTTGCTCGGTGCAAGCGCTGTGATAGCTGTGCTGATAGTTCCAGTACCTCCAATAAATAGTGCTTTCATATTGACCTCCTTATTTATGCTATACACATATGAATCAATGTGGTTAATTGGTTTGTAAGTACAATATGGCTAATTGCCTAGTATGATTACTGTGGTTGATTGCCTAGTATGATTACTGTGGCTGGTTGAATTGTAAGATTGCTGTGGCTGGTTGAATTGTAAGATTGCTGTGGTTGATTGCTTTGTAAGATTGCGGTGACTAATTCATTGTATAATTACTGCGATTGATTACTTTGTAGAAATATACTATGAATTAAGCCACTCAGAGTTCCTTGTGGGTCAGCTTATGTAGCGTAAATAAGATCAAACCAATATCGCCTGAAACAAGTACAAAACAAGCAAGGGCTGATTTCATCTGACCGGCAAGAAAACTCCGAACACCCGCGAAGATAAATAAGGCTGCCATCAAATAAAAGGTAAAAAGATACAGCTTTATTCCGATATTCAGGTTCTTTCCTGATAAGGCTACAAAGAATTCAATTGTAGCATAGACAAGGATTGCTATAGCCAAAATCAAGTTAAGCTTATCATCATTAATAATATAAAAGGTAAAATTACTTGTCAGGAGCAGGCCCATAACAATCCATTTACCAATCACTACTAATCGTTTATTATTCATTTGTTAATCCTTTCTCTTCATCTCAAAATCTTCTTTAAGGTAGCCGAAGATATAATAATCGGTTATGACATTAATGATTGCGCCCTTTCGTATCAAACCCTCAACTTGAAAGTTTAGCTTCTCCGCTACACGTATGGAAGCCGGATTGTCCCTGAAACATCGAAGCTGAAGGCGGGAAAGATCCATTTCTTCAAAAGCATGGTAAATTATAGCCTGACCGGCTTCAGAGGCATAACCTTTTCCCCAGAATTCTTTGCTGATCCGGTAACCGATATCTGCTTGTTTTTTTAGTCTAAAGTCATATAAAACAATTTCACCGATTACTTTATGGGTATCCTTAAGTTCCATTAACCAGGTCAATTCCAGACCTGATTTGTATTCCTCCATAGTGGATAAATAATAATAATCCAGTTTATGCACCTTTTTAGGTTTATGGCTACCATCGGGATCATTTGCTTCATCATATGAACCCCAATAACGATATACACTGTAATCATTGATAAATTCCAGGCAATCTCTTCCATCACTCGCACTATTGGTGATCTGCCTTAAAATAAGACGGTCGGTTTCTAATTTAGGTAAAGTCTGAAAGCTTGTCTCAAAGCTCATGGTTTTTCTCCTTTCATTATATCATCAAAATCCATTGATGATATAGTCTGTGGCACAATGCATAGGCCTGTAAGATGCCCTGTAGCTGTGAAGGTACTGAATGCCTATACCTTGATTTATATTATCCTACAAATACCTGAAATAATCAATCCTTACAATTTCGAAAATATTATCATAATAAATCATTAAAATGATACAGGTATCTAAAACCATTCGAACATCTTGCTTTCGTCAATTTGCAAATACACTGTTTATATATAAGTGATGCGGAATATTGTTAGATGAATAAATACGAAAGAGTGTTGCGAGTAATCTATGTTTTACATCAAAACTCGTTGTTTAGCAAATTTAACTTGAACGTAAGTAAAAAAGAGTGCATAATTGTTTATTGACATAACAACATAAGAAAGCAGGTAATTTTATGGACTCATTAGCAAGTAATGCATTCAAACAGATACTGATTATGTTTTTAATTATTATTGTAGGAGTAATGTGCTATAAGAAAAAATTAGTAAATAAGGATTCAAACAAAGCATTATCTGATTTGGTGTTGATGTTAGTTAATCCACTTGTGATATTTATATCCTATCAACGAGAATTTGATTCCAAGCTAGTAAATGGTTTATTAATATCGATGGTACTCGCTATCATGACCCATATATTTGGGATAGTGTGCTCACATCTGTTTGTCAGGGGGAAGAAACGGGGAGATAATATATCTATTGAGAGGTTTTCTGTTATTTACTCAAACTGCGGCTTCATAGGTATTCCACTTATTAATGGTATAGTGGGAAGTGAAGGAGTATTCTATCTCACGGCTTATTTGACAATCTTTAATCTCTTCGTATGGACCCATGGGATTATCCTGATTACAGGGTCGAAGGATAAAAAGACTTTTCTTAAAGCAGTATTATCGCCCTCTGTTATAGCAACTCTAACCGGATTTATCTTCTTTATGGCTCGAATTAAGGTCCCGGAGATACCCCTAGAAGCATTAAGCTATGTCGGAAACATGAATACGCCGCTTGCAATGTTGGTAGCGGGGGTGACCATAGCACAGACAAATATCCTTAGGTTGATTACAAACCTTAGAGTTTATTATCTTGCAACACTAAAGCTTGTGTTTGTACCAGTTGTAATGCTTTTGATATTCAGTTTGCTTAATATACCCAGGACAGTATTATTAACCTCAGTACTGGCAGCGGGATGTCCGGTAGCAGCCACTATTAATTTGTTTTCCATACGGTATGATAGAAACTATTTATATGCATCAGAAATCTTTGCGGTCACCACTATATTGTCAGTTATATCCATACCAATAGTTATGACGTTTGCAGAGCTTTTGGTGTAAATAGCTTGCGGAATATACCGTTTTCGGGTAAAATTATAAGTAGATTTAATCATCTTATTCGCTATATTATACGGAATTTAAGATGTAAGAATTATTTGAAGGAGATATATAATGAACGAGTACGTTATCGTAAGCGACGCAACTTTGGATTTACCGGTAGAAGTGATAGAGGAACATAATATACAAGTTATCCCGATGGGTGTGGATATTGATAATGTATCATATTACCATCATCCTGACGAGCGGGATATCACTATTGAAGCATTCTATGCGAAGTTAAAAGCGGGAGCAATATCCCATACATCGCAGATTACCCCGGGAGCATTTATAGATTTTTTTACTGGTATTTTAAAATCCGGACTAGATATTATGTACATATCCTTTTCCTCCGGTTTAAGCGGTACATATGACGCAGCACAATTGGTCATAAATCAATTAAAAGATGAATTTTCAGAGCGAAGGATTTGCTGTGTAGATTCCTTATGTGCCTCAATTGGAGAAGGTTTATTAGTTTATAATGCAGCATTGCAGAAGCAGAAGGGTCTTGATCTTGAAGCATTAAAGGAATGGCTTGAAGCGAATAAAACAAGGTCTCGTCATTGGTTTACAGTAAAGGATTTGTTTTATTTGAAAAGAGGCGGCAGGCTCACTTCACTTGAGGCAATGGTGGGTACAGCATTAAAGATTCGTCCGGTATTAAGCATGGACGACCAGGGTAAATTAGATGTTGTAACAAAGCTTAGAGGTTCAAAAGTCGAGCTGCAGTATATGGTAAATAAGATGGAGATCGAGGGAACTGATTTATCCTCACAGACGGTTATAGTTGGTCATGGGGATGATATCAAACAGGCACTGGCACTTGAGAAGGTCATCCGGAGTAGGAACCTGGTAAAGGATGTCATTATATCTAAGATTGGGCCAATTATCGGTACGCATACCGGACCAGGGATGTTAGCACTGGTATATATGGGAAAGCAGAGCCTGTAACTGTAGACATTAAGAAGGTGCTTCGTCTGTGTGAAAGACTTGGTTAAGATACAGCTTTATTCGTAAAATCTTGAAACACATACGTAATATAGAAGCCTCCGTATTTATTCGGAGAATGGCAGAAGGAGAGGTCAGTGTTGATGGGACAGCAAAATAGGCAGATAGAGCAGATTAGAGCCTACAAGAAGACAGAAGATTATTCCTATACTCTTGGAGCCTTTCCAACCTATGAATTGATAACGGCAAAGCCGGAACAGGTTATTAAGATTCTGGTACATTCTGGCTACACAGATATTGATAAACTAAAGGAATTATGTCTTCAACATTCACTAACTCTCGAGTATAATGATAAACTTATCTCTAAGCTTAGTGATAAGGAAAACTGTTATGTGGTGGGGGTATTTAGTAAGTACAGCTGCTGTTTGCATAAGGATAAACCACATATCGTGCTTGTTAATCCTAGTAATATGGGCAATTTGGGTACCATCCTGCGTACCGCCGTGGGCTTTGCTATCTATGATATTGCTATCATTTTACCTGGTGCAGATATATTCAACCCTAAGACGGTAAGATCCTCTATGGGGGCACTTTTTAAGCTCAACTTTCATCAATATCAAAACTTTGAGGAATATCGTCAGGAATTTGGGCAACATGAGATATTTACCTTTATGTTGAACGGAGACCAGACCTTGACACTGAAGGATTGCCCGAAGTCGGAACTGTTCTCCCTGGTATTTGGGAATGAAGCAACAGGACTAGATGAAGCCTATAGGAATGTGGGAACTAGTATATTGATACCACAATCACCTGAGGTGGACTCCTTGAATTTAACTATTGCAGTTGGAATTGGAGCCTACGTATTTATGAACCAGCTATAAGTTATAAAGACGAATTGGAGGGTTAGGGATGAAACTGAATTATAAGCGGACTTTTTTTGTGGGGCTAGCATTTCTATCAATTATTTCTTTTTGGGAACTCTATGATAGTGTAGTGCCCAAGATACTGGATAGTACATTCAACTTAGGAGAAACTGCTACCGGAGTAGTAATGGCGCTAGATAATGTACTTGCTTTATTCCTGCTCCCTCTCATAGGTGCTTTCTCAGACAGGGTGAATACTCGTTTTGGTAAACGAATGCCCTTCATTGTTGGAGGAACAGCCTTGGCAGTAGTATTCATCATACTTATGCCCATTGCTGAACGTATAGACAGTCTGTTTTTATTCTTAGCTGCATTAGGAGTTGTTCTGATTGCTATGGGCTTATACAGATCACCTGCAGTAGCCCTAATGCCTGATATTACTCCAAAACCGCTAAGAAGCAAGGCAAATGCGATAATTAATCTGATGGGTACCCTCGGAGGGATATATACCTTTGTTATTATTAAATTCATATACACTGAAGACGGAAAAAACAATATAGTTGTATTTATATCGGTGGCAGGACTTATGGTATTAGCTGTAACGCTGCTTGTATTAACTATAAAAGAGAAGAAATTGACACTTCTGCTGAAGCAGGAGGGTGAAGAAATAGAGAAAGAAGTAATAGAAAAAGAGGAATCTGCAGATTTAGAAGAACGGAATAGACATCAGATGGCTTATATGGCTGACGAAGAAAGTGAAACTTCTCCTGTTAAGGCCAGTGGAATGCCAAAGGATGTGAAAAAGAGCTTTATATATATAATGAGTTCCATATTCTTATGGTTTTTTGCTTATAACGCTGTTAAGACAGCATTTTCTAGATATGCGGTGAAAGTCTGGGGGCTTCAGGATGGGCAGTTTGCTGACCCCTTGATGGTGGCGCTGATAACTGCCTTGCTAAGCTATATCCCAATTGGAATCATATCAAGTAAGATAGGCAGGAAGAAGACAATTATCGCTGGTATTATCCTGGTTACACTATCTTATATCTGTGGGTTTATGATAAGGGATTACTCACCGATTATTAATGTAATATTTGCATTTACAGGAATTGGATGGGCAGCGATTAATGTGAATTCCTACCCGATGGTAGTTGAGATGTGTAAGGGGTCAGATACAGGTAAATTTACCGGATACTATTATACCTTTTCCATGGCGGCACAGAGTATTACTCCGATTTTGTCCGGTTTTCTATTGGAAAATGTATCGTATCATACTCTTTTTCCCTATGCAATCTTCTTTTCAGCAGCCTCCTTCTGTACCATGTTATTTGTTAAGCATGGAGATTCAAAACCAATGAATAAGGTTAATATAATTGAGAACTTTGATATGGATGATTAACTTCATGCTACGGCTATAACTAATTAAAGGAGTTATTTACATGGTTATTAACATATTACTGGTCATAATTGTACTCGTAATACTATATCTTCTGGCTATTATGCCAAAGCTTATAAGAAATCCAGGTCATAAAGCTTTAAGTGGATGGCTGTATGCTCATCGTGGTATTCATAAGAATAAATCGGAAGCTCCAGAGAATTCTATAGTAGCTTTTCAAAGGGCGATAGATAATCACTTTGGCATTGAACTGGATGTACAGCTTACCAAGGATCAGGTACCCGTAGTCATCCATGACTATAATCTGAAGCGAATATGTGGAGTGGATTTAAAGGTGAGAGAAGTCACCTATGAGGAATTGCAACAATATAAGCTATTTAAATCCAAGGAGAAGATACCGACCCTTAAAGAGGCTTTAGATTGTATACAGGGGAAGGTTCCAATTATTGTCGAGCTAAAGATTCCCTGGGGTGCTGCCAGCACCTGTGAAGCAGCTTCCAAACTATTAAATGAATATAATGGAATCTACTGTATTGAATCCTTTAATCCCTTTGGTCTGATGTGGTATCGAAGACATTATCCAAAGATTATTCGTGGACAGTTAGCAACAGATTTTAAAAAAGAGAAGATTGAGGGTAACAAATATCAGTACTTTATATTAAAGCACCTACTTTTTAATTTTCTTACAAAGCCAGATTTTATCGCATATCAGCATATATATAAGAAGGATATTTCTTTCTCCATATGTAGGAGGCTTTACCGTACTAAGACTGCCGCTTGGACGATTAAAAAAGAGGAAGAATTGTTAAGTAGCAAAAGATATTTTGATCTATTTATTTTTGATAGTTTTATACCAAAAAGATAATTACATGATACAAACCACATATTAGAATTTTCCTGAATAATTATATTATACGGGGGAATTCTTTTCTTATGTAATAAAGTGCACCCTATTACATAGAAAATACTCTGTAAGCGAAACTCTTTCTTACAAATTGATTGGATGTGAAGTTAATGGGTCTGATTCAAATATTGCTGTTATGGATGCTCTCTGTATTGTGGTGGCTCTCTAATTTAATATTAAAACCGAAGCACTTATCCTATGAAAAGGTATTTAAACGAGAGGCAGAAATGGGCAGATTTAATGAAGCGGCTTATGAAGCAACAAGGAAGAGAAAATTTAACTTAGTATCGAGATTTGGATATATAATATCCTGTGAATTACTAGAACCGCAGGTGCCTGAAGATAAGATTGAAAACTCTAGACGCAAACTGGCTATACTTTGTCACGGTTTTTCACATGCGAAATACTGCAGCCTAATTTATGCAGAGATTTTTTTAAAGCTCGGTTATTCAGTTATCATTTATGATCATAGAAATCACGGTTTAAGTGGAAAAGCATATACTTCCATGGGGTATTTTGAGAAATATGACTTAACAAAGGTTGTTGATTGGTGTTATGAGAGTTTTGGAACTGATTGCAGAATTGTTACTCACGGAGAATCCATGGGTGCGGCTACAGTCATTCTGCAGCTCGAAATTGATGACAGGGTAACGGGAGTAATAGCCGATTGTTCATATTCGGATTTAAAGCAGTTACTTAGATATCAGTTAGCAAAGTACTATCATTTACCCCACTTCCTACTACCTATTGAAAGTTTACTTACTTTTCTAAGAGCCGGATTCTGGTATAGGGAGGTGTCACCGATCCAGGTTGCATGCAAATCTGATAAGCCGATTATGTTCATACATGGCAAAAAAGATGGCTATGTTCCCACCTATATGTCTAAACAGATGTATGCAAGTAAAAAGCAAAATAAAGCAATCTATCTTGTCGCAGGAGCAAAGCATGCCCAAAGCTGTCTGATAAACCGTAGCGGATATGCTATGAGAGTGGAGGAGTTCTTGAAGACTTATGTAGACAAATAAGCCGCAGAGTATGGCAAGATTATATAAAAATAAAGCCCCATATGCTTAACATAAGGGGCTTTATTTTTATGTATATTATGTACTTAGATTATTTCTCTTTTTTCTTAAGAACAACAGCACCTGAACCAAGTACAGCTGCGCCTAAACCAAAGATTAAGCCAAAGCTCTCAACGCCGGTCTTAGGAGCATCAGTTGCAGCAGGAGCAGCAGCTTCAGAAGCAGCACCATGAGATAAAACGATTGTACCATCAGCATCTTTGAAATCAAGTCTTGTTACCTGAAGAGCGCCTTCGGATTTGTCCTTGAGGCTAACGATAACTTCAGCATAACCTGCATCCTTACCAGGAGTAGCTACGTTAATAGTTAATTCACCAT
>DATESP010000068.1:0-4431 GCA_035270645.1 Mobilitalea sp.
AAGCAGACTACCAAAGGAAGCTCCTACCGCTGATGAAGCTCCTGATGGAGAATATCTAAGATACCGCATCACAGCGGATGGTATCTCTCCAAGGCTAATTCCCGGAAAGGTGAAGCATTTCGTAACAGCGGATAGTGATGAGCATAATGAATTTGGTCATATTACTGAATCTGCTGATATGCGTATAGCTATGATGGATAAACGCATGAGAAAACTAAAAAAGTTGACTGAGGAGCTAATAGAACCAGTATTCCTTGGCAATGAGGATTGTGATACCTTACTTTTGGGATGGGGTTCTACCTATGGCCCCATTGTAGAAGCAGTGCAGACCTTAAACAATTCAGGTAAGGGTAGTTTCGGTGCCTTAGTTTTTGGTGATGTATATCCTCTTCCGGTAAAAAGTCTTAATACGATGTCCGCTAAAGCAAAATCAATCATAAATGTGGAACAGAATGCCACTGGCCAATTGGCTGGTCAGATACGCGAAACTACCGGCATTTGCTGCAATCACAGTATCCTGAAATATGACGGTCGCCAGATCTCCGGTGAAGAGATTGTTAGCCACTTACAGGAAGGAGGATTAATATGAGCGTAAATACATTTGAAACCCATGAAACCGCATGGTGCCCTGGGTGTGGCAATTTTAGCATCCTAAGGTGTCTAAAAACTGCACTAGAGGAGCTAGGCAAGGATCCCTATGAAGTACTTATGGCAGCTGGTATAGGCCAAGCAGCTAAGACCCCTCAGTACATCAGTGCCAACAGCTTTTGTGGCCTCCATGGCAGGAGTCTCCCGGCTGCATCAGCAGCTAAAATTGCAAACGAGCATTTGACAGTAATTATAGATACCGGTGACGGTGATTCTTATGGCGAGGGCGGAAACCATTTTATCCATGCCATTCGTAGGAATGTAGATATAACCCACTTCGTACATGATAACCAAATCTATGGATTGACAAAGGGGCAGGCATCGCCAACCTCCTCAGAAGGCCAGGTGACCCCTGTCCAGACCAATGGAAATGCTAATACTCCACTTAATCCGGTCCTTATGGCTATCGCAGCTGGTTCTGGGTTTGTAGCCAGAGCTTTCAGCGGAGATACCGTTCAGCTAATCGATCTAATGAAGCAGGCCATCTCCTACCGTGGCTACGCCCTGGTTGACATTCTCCAACCCTGTGTCAGCTTTAACAAGGTGAATACCCTTTCCTACTATAAAGACCGTGTATACCACCTTGAGGAGAGCTATGACCCTTCGGATAAAGTCGCTGCCATGACGAAAGCAATGGAATTTGGTGATAGGATTCCAACTGGTGTCTTGTACTGCGAAGAACGTCCTGATTTTCACAGTAAGAACAAGGTATTATCCGGTAGGAAACCCTTACTAGATCTTCCGGTAGCTCCTAATCTAATTCAAAATTTAATGGACGAATTTATTTAAATAGTGCCCTTGTTATTGTTATTGTTATTGATACCAATGCTATCGATAATTCTGACTAGTGTGGTCCAGCGAAGCTGGATCACACGGGCAAATGAAGGGCCCGGATTTCATACACTCATGAAATCCGGGCCCTTGTAATTGGATAGGCAAATACTTGTATAATTCAGTTGCAAGTTAATCGTTTTTAAAACTGTCTACAATCTCTCTGATTGATGCTTCATTATTTCTATTTTCCTCAGCAATCTTACTAACACCATCCGCTATTAAAGTAGTTCGTTCATTTTTACTAATAATTTCTTCAACGCCTGCTGCATTATAGCCGGATGCCGTGCTTACATTGCCAATCTGCTCCTTAATATTTGACACTGACTGTATGAATTCAACAGTATTATCATCAATTTCACGGATAGCGGATTGAATTGTTTCTACCGAAGTACCATATTCATTGGCCATTTCTACAAAGTTCTCAAACTTACCTGCGACATCATCTTCCATAAATTGAATAATATCATTGAAACACTCTCTTACCATCTCTATACTGAGGCTTGATTCTTCAACAAGATGTTGTATTTCTGTAGCAGTTTGTGAGGAACTGCTTGCTAATTTACCAATTTCACCAGCTACTATTGCAAAGCCCCTGCCCGCTTCCCCGGCTCTTGCCGCCTCAATTGACGCATTTAAGGATAAGAGATTAGTCTGCTTAGTAATGTCAAGTATCTGTTTGGCCATATCGTTGATTTTCATTAGTGAATGAAGTTTATCGATGGTAGTTTCAATATCTTGTTTTGTTCTGCTAATTCTGTCAACGCTTGTAGTAAGTGTGTTCTCCGCAATATTACGCATATTGGTTGACGTTTTAAGTAGTTCACTGCTTTCACGATTGCTATCTTTAACTTTATCTTCAATTTTACCAACCATATCAGATATATTTACAATTTCCTGGCTTACCGCATCTATAGCAGAATTTGTGCTTATGATACTTGCTGATAGTTCCTCAGTGGTTGCAGCATTGTCCTCTACGCATTCCATTAGAATTTCTGAATAATCGCTTATGGAATGTGAACTTTCCGTTAAAGAATTTGAGCATGTATGTAATGTAGTGACAACACCGCGAAATGTTGTTGATAGAGTATCTATGGCACTCGCAATCTGTCCAACCTCATTCTTGTGTTTTATATATTTCATAATACCCTTGTTTTGTTTTAAGTTCAAATCCTTTAACTTATTGATTTCATGCTCAACAATACCTAAAGGCTTCATACTAATTCTAACTATGATGAAGGAAATTAACGAGATTAGAAAAATAGATATCAGGCAGATAATCCCGAGAATCGTTCTATTGGAGTTTGCCTGAGCAAAGATTTCCGCCTCACTATCGCTTAATACAAGTGCCCATCCTCGCTCCGATATATGTTTAAATACAGAAACATATTTTTCACCATCAGTTCCGACATATTCAACAGAGTCGGTGTTCAAATCAGGCTTCTCAGTGATTTTATCAATAATAGAAAGAAGCATGGAATCCTCTATCTGCGTAGACATCAGCTCTTCATTTTCATCAAATATGTAAGTACCTGCATTGACATTGATTAAGGTATATTCAACATTCTCTAATCCATTGATTGTAAGTTCGTCAAGAACCTCCTTAAGATTTACTGCTACTGTAGCACCACCAACGAGACCAATAGGAGTTTTACCATCACTGTCATAAATCGGACAATACATAGATAAAACCAATTGCTTTGATGCCGGAGATATCATAATTCCAGTATTATATATCCCATTTGACGAAAGTATCGAATTATGTAGTGCCTTAAGTGGATCACCTTCTCTAATAGTGATTCCTACAGCACTTTTATTAGAATGGGTAATTACATGGGTGTTCCACTCAGCAAGATAGATGCCTTCCCAGCCTTTTAAATCTGCAAAATACTTATCAGTATAAGTCTGGGCAGCTGTCTGTAATTCTGAATCATCAACCGCCTTCAGATATTCATTTAAATCACTCGCTTTACTGAATGCTAGGAGTGCAGACTCGGAGTTTTCAACGTAGTCTTCAATAATCTGAGTTTTTGATTCCAAAGATGTAAGCATATTATTAATAGCGGTATCACGCATAACATTTGTCATGTTATTATTTGACACATTAAACAGAATTCCAATACATGCAATTACTATTAATGTGATAGCAACCGTTATACTTGTACTTAACTTCATGTTTTTGAACATATCTTTTGCCTCCAATTTTTAGTTACTTCTTTGGTACTAAAAACCATTCTACATATCTCGCCATAATACTTACCGAAAATATTTCATATGAATCACCTACTTTGTATATAATCTAATTGTTTAAGATAGCAATAACCAGTATTTCCCAACTCCATATTATACAAAAATAGAACCATTCAGCTTAACAGATTTCATATTTAAAATAGATATGATGAAATACTGTTAAAATATCAAAATATTGTTCCAAATTTAGAACCAAATTGTAAATAGTTTCAAATAATAAAATCATATTGTAAAATGTTTCTAATAATAGATTACTATTTATTTACTTATCATTATATTGTACCTTTATTATATCATTTTGTTTTAATTTCGTCAATGTATTACAATTGTGTAATACATTTAGCAATTAATGTATGACATAATACCAATTAACACCTTAATTATAAGTAGTTTAGTAATTCTAACTAAAACATAAAAAATACGAAATCCTATAATAAAGGATTTCGCATCATTTTCCTAGTGCGGATAACAGGAATTGAACCTGCACGGTCTCCCACTAGATCCTAAGTCTAGCGCGTCTGCCAGTTCCGCCATATCCGCATACAATTACAATTCAAAGCCATTGCTTTGAATGAGACATCCGGGGTTCGAACCCGGGACACCTTGATTAAAAGTCAAGTGCTCTACCAACTGAGCTAATATCCCATGGTAGAATAATAAGAAATCTTCGGTAATCTCTACCAAAGAACTGGGCTAGGTGGA
>DATESP010000069.1:0-3787 GCA_035270645.1 Mobilitalea sp.
TTGCTCCTGCAAAATTAATGCAAGCTCCCTTCCCTTATCTGATTGGCCATGAAAGAAAACCTGTGCTCCCTTGACATATTCTTCAATAAAACTATTTTGATGAATGCTGATAGCAAAAACTGCATCACTGGAATTAATGAGTTCAATTCTATTCTTAAGGTCTGACCTCTTCTTATTAGAGTCTGTTTCGGAATATAATCCGATGTCTTCCTCCCTAGTCATGATGACTTTAATATCTTTCTCCTCCAGTAAGGCTTTCAACTTCATGGAAACAATTAAATTGATATTTTTTTCCAACACATCATTTACCCCGACTTTTCCGGGATCTCTTCCTCCGTGCCCAGGATCAATCACAATTGTAATCTGCTTGCTATTCGAATTATCTACTAAGTCGGGTATATTTTTCATAACTTTAACAGATGACGCAGAGGATATGATTCGGGCAAGAACAACCAAAATCAAAAATAAGACACTGAAATATTTATTTTTCATAAATGCACTTCCGGAAATAAAACTCCTTACATTTTATGAGATATTTCTGCGTCCTATTCTAGGTTTATAATATTACTGCTCCTCAATGATTAAGTGAATCTCTCACGACTAAAGTCGCAAGAATGCGTGGCTTATTTATTCAAGGTACTTTATAATGACATTCCAGACGCTTTCCTTCTCTAGCCCAAGCTTCCAAGCTGCGACTCCTGCCACGTCAGCTCCGTAAATTGCCTTCATCTTCTCTTCAACGGATTTATCTTCTTCCTGCCAGATACTGTATACTGCTCCATCCTTCTCGTATTCTCCATAATTATATCCTGTCTTGTCATCCCATTTAGCTTCAATCCCGTTATTCGCAAAGACTTCAGAAGCAGGTGTCATGGAGATGTTCTCAGAAGATATTTGTCCCTCCTCTGTTTCCTTCCAAAGCTTTGTATAAAAGGGGATTGCAATTATGGTTTTGTCTTTAGGAACTACTTTTAAGGTATTATCTATGGCGTCCTTGACAAATCCAATTGAGGATACCGGACCTGCTTCCTCTGAGCCAGTAAATTCATTATATGCCATAATAATAACATAATCCAAAATCTGACCCTGCTCCTGCAGATCAAAGTATTCATTGTAAGGAGCGGGAACATAATTATCAACGGAAAGTACAAGACCATTATTTCTACATTTTACAGATAGTTCGCGTAAAAATTGGATATAGTGTTCTCCCGCACTGGAGGTAATCGTCTCAAAATCAATATTAATTCCATTTAGCTTAAAATCGAGGGCTGCTTGGATAATCGAATCAGATAACTTGTCCCTTGCTGATGTGTGAGATAGGAGTTCAAACATATCTATTTTTAGGTTTACATCTCCTACGAGGCCCCATACTTCCAAACCAAGTTCCCTAGCCTTCTCCATATAGTCCTCGCTAGCTATTGAGGTTATGTTACCCGATACATCTGTAACATCAAACCAGGTTGGTGATACCACAGTAACCCCCTTGGTAGCCTTAATCAGCTTCTCTAGGTTTCCTGCCGCCCCACTATTAAATACCTGATGAAACACCAGATTGATTGTCCCCTGTCTTGTCTGAGCAAGGTATTCCGGTGCCTTATAAGTACTCTCAATGCTTTTATAAAAGGATTTCTTTACATGCTTACTCTTGACAAAACCAATAATTCCTTCCGGTGTCATCACCTTAGCGAAGCCTTTCTTTGGGGCTTCCTCCTTATTCACATACATGAGTGAGGTTCCTATAGCAAGCTTCTCCCCTAATATCGGGCTTTTAATATCTGGTTCAAGCCTTAGCTGGGTCGTCTTCGTGACTTCGGTAAATAGATAATCTCCCCAAATATAATCGATAATAACTCTGTTCGGATCCTCGTAGAAGCGGAAAACCAGATCAGAATATTGCGATACAAAATCAAGTGCCACATATACCTCGTCCGCAAATACCTTAACTATCTCATAATTATATTCCTGTACTGTAGAATTCAAAGTCTTTGTAATAGAGTAATTCCTGCTTCCTGCTTCTGCCCGAAGGATTTCTGTCGGTGTAGTATAGGACAGTATATTTTCATTATCATCCCAGTAAAATCTATGGTTAAACTTCTGAGTAATAGTATCATAGTCAATATAAACAGTGTTGTCGATCCATAGACCGTTCTTCTCATATACTTCATCCTGGAGAATTACCATAACCTCAGAATCCTCTACCTGATAGTAATCCGTCAGTAGCATCACTTCGTTACTGGGGGTTAATTTATTGGCTATAGTGAATCCTAATGCAACGATTATGATTATTATAACGGCTGATAAACCGATAATAGCAATTTTTATCTTTTTATCCATATAATCCTCCATCTAAGTGCTTTGTATATTCTTCTGCGTTATATATAACTCATTATAGCATCAATTTCGTCCTTCGTCATTACTAAATTTCGACTTTGACTGTATGTATATTGGTATAAGTCAAATTCCCTGTAGTACACATTTCTCAATGAAGATATATGTAACAGGGAATCTGACTTTGTTTTGATATCATTAATAACCTTATCTTTATCATAAGGTGCATCAAATTAATTATTAATAAGCAGCTACATGTTTTTTATGATTACCAACATAAAAGTATAGAGGGTTTTTTAAGTATTGGTTATGCTTATTAATCAATATATATTGATGCTTAGTGATTACTTTTCACAGATATTACTTTAACTCCAAGCTCAGAGGACACTGGATTTATCGGCATACAGAAAAATATCAGAGGTGCTGTCTTGTATTATTTGGATAAGAAGGCCATTTGTGATATGTTATACCTATCCTTTTTTAGACTTTTCCTGACCGCCTTTCATCTAGCTTAACCTACGAGTCTGCGAAAAAAATTAATTGTTTTATTTGACAGCTTTGTCGGATCTGTCTCATAAGGCACAGCATAAAATGGCCTGCCAAGCTCGTTCTTCATGTTACTTAGCTCCCTACACCCTGCAAGAGGAATTAGATAGTGCCAGGATTCATTTCCCCTGATTGATGCAATAGTCTCGATAAAACTTATCGTCTTCTGACGGCTCCACCAGGCATGTCCACCGACCACCAGCTTCGTAGTGCAATGCAAAAATTCTTCACGGTTTTTCATGAAGTCCATACCAAAATCGAAAATAATGCAATCGTAATTTTCACTGAATATTTCAGCGATCTGATAGTCTGACACCGATTTAAAGCAGGTTATCCCTCCAAAGCTATAGGTAGAGGTATCTTCACTACTCCATTCATAAGCATTCTCAAACAGATCAAGGTCATGGCTATTATTGCATTCTAGAAAAGCAGTTTTTCTGCCCATTTCCTCTGCCATATAAAAAGCTAGCATTATTCCTGTATAGGTTACTCCGGCTCCTGGGTGGGCACCGATTATACCAATCACTTTCCTAGTGATGCTTTTTCTGTTTGCTAAAACCTTAGACAGCAAAATAGGTTTTTTTTTCAATTTTTCTCCCTTCCTAGTATCCTACTAATCTTTAACCTTCAATGTGGCTAAGCGGTCAAGCTCCATAAAAAGCTCCTGTCCCCTACTGTCCTTCGTGTTGCTGAAGGGATCCGGTGCATATGGTATCCGGTAGCAAATACTTTTATCCATACATCTCATCGCATGCTGATATTGCCTTCCGTCCAGAAAATTGAACAAGTAGATAATATCTTTATATTCTGCTACCATATTCAAAACCTGTTCTGCAGATGAGAGCTCCCAGTCTTTTGCTCCTAATACAAGTAGTTTTACATCAGCCTCCATAAAGGTAACTAAGTTAGCCTC